>NZ_QRHM01000014.1:0-62474 GCF_003470325.1 Collinsella sp. AM24-1
GGGCCCGTTCAGGCTGTTGCGTTGAGATTGAAAATCAACCTTTCTTTTAAATTCAATTGTTTTATTATTTGGTTGAGTACTTTTTCACTCGTTAAAAAGTTTTGAGAATATTTTATATTTTTGTTCATGTAATCACTCCTTCTTAATTACAAATTTTTAGCATCTAATTTTAGCTTAATTTCATTAAATCGAAGGAGAGGTTCTCCTCCATAAAATGCAACGACCGGGTTTGAGTTGTCGATCGAGTGCATCTTAAAGAATTCGATTGCATGTTTTGCCGTCGAAATGGACATGGAGTTATGACTGTGGGCTCTGTTGTATGAGGAGTTTCCGGAATAGATACAGTAATCACATCGGAAGTTACAAGATTGAGTCAGCTGAAGGGTTAGCATCCGTATATTTCTTTCCAGCTTAACTTTCAAAAGGTCAATTGATGGATAAGCGATATCCTGCAATGGCGAATCGCAGCAGTAGCCACATGATTGTAGTAACTGGAATTCTTGGTCTGATTTATAGGAAGCGTGGCAAACTTTTCCTGCTTGGACTTCTGAGATGTAATTGAATAGATCTTTGCTTACTGCAAGTATCTCGTTTCGATTGGCATCATAAATGTAGTGGCCCAAGAGGGTCTTTATGGGTAGAACTAACATCTCTACCGCCTCTTTCATTTCACTAATGTTATTTAGTGAACTAAGATGTTTTTTATAAAGTATCCTTTTATAAACGTATTGTCAAACATATATTGCTAAAACAGAAACAATTTATAGGCTGAGTTGGTCGTATTCTTTGGGCGATTGCTCCTATAATCTAGCCTTCGCTGCTGTCGGGAGGGAAGGACTGGGGCTCCGTTATTATGTTGAAACGCTTTAACACTTTTGACGTTCTCATGCATTTTTTGTTTCAAAAGCGTTAGGATGGAACTTGCAGCGCGGGGCGTAATAGGTGCCCTGCACACGATGGGAGGCTATCAATGGCTAATCGTTTCGTTCTCAATACCATTTCTTATCATGGTTCCGGCGCCATCAAGGAGATCCCCGGCGAGCTCCAGCGTCGCGGCTACAAGAAGATCTTCGTCTGCTCCGATCCCGACCTGGTCAAGTTTGGCGTTACCGCCAAGGTGACCGACGAGCTCGACGCCGCTGGCATCGCTTGGAGCCTCTACTCCGAGATCAAGCCCAATCCCACCATCCAGAACGTCAAGGACGGCGTCGAGGCCTTCAAGGCCGCCGAGGCTGACGCTATCGTGACCATCGGTGGCGGCTCCTCCATGGACACCGCTAAGGCAATCGGCATCATCATCAACAACCCCGAGTTTGCCGATGTCCGCAGCCTCGAGGGCGTTGCTCCGACTAAGAACCACGCCGTGTTCACCATCGCCGTGCCGACGACCGCCGGTACTGCTGCCGAGGTGACCATCAACTACGTCATCACCGACCCCGAGAAGGTCCGTAAGTTCGTGTGCGTCGACACCAACGACGCCCCCGAGGTCGCCGTCGTCGACCCCGACATGATGGCCTCCATGCCCGCCGGCCTCACCGCTTCCACTGGCATGGACGCTCTGACTCACGCCATCGAGGGCTACACCACCAAGGGTGCTTGGGAGCTCTCCGACATGTTCCACTTCGAGGCCATTAAGCTGATCAGCGAGAACCTGCGCGACTCCGTTGCCGAGGCCAAGTCTGGTCAGCCCGGCTCCGGCCGCGAGGGCATGGCTCTTGGCCAGTATGTCGCCGGCATGGGCTTCTCCAATGTCGGCTTGGGCATCGACCACGCCATGGCTCACACCCTGTCCGCTCACTACGACACCCCGCACGGCGTCGCTTGCGCCATGCTGCTGCCGATCGCCATGGAGTTCAACAAGCCGGTTTGCGCCGAGCGCCTGGCCAAGGTTGCCGTCGCCATGGGCGTTGACACCACGGGCATGAGCACTGACGAGGCCGCCGATGCCGCCATCGCCGCCGTCAAGCAGCTCTCCGCCGACGTGAACATCCCGCATGTCTGCGAGGCCATGAAGGCTGACGAGATCGAGGTTCTGGCCAAGGACGCCATGGCCGACGCCTGCTTCCCGGGCAACCCGCGCGAGGCGACGCTCGACGACGTCATCGAGCTCTTCAAGAAGATCTGCCCGGCTGCCTAACTTGGTTCGGCGGGCCCCTGCCCGTTAGCCCCACAATCGTCCTCGGACATGTCGGAAGCCCCCGCTGCGCACTTCGTGCGGCGGGGGCTTCCTCCGTCCTGCGGAAAGATTGTGGGGCTAACGGCAGGGGGCCGCCGGCTCGTTATCGTGGCGGGCGCAGTCCTGGCGAGCTCGATGGGTCATCTCGCTAGGTAAAAAGATGGCTCGCGGTGGTATTGTTGCTGTGGGTTTAATTCGATATGAAAGGGTGACTTTGGTGTCCAAGATGGATTCTACGCTCTCCTATATTACTGACCAGTTGAAGGCGCTTACCTCGATTGCTTCACCTACGGGCTATACCCGTGCGGCTACTGACTATCTAATGGAAACGTTGCGCGATATGGGCTTTGGGCCCGAGCGTTCCAATAAGGGCAACGTGCTCGTTGAGCTTGGCGGCGAGGGCGAGCCGCTCGTACTGGCGAGCCATGTCGATACCCTGGGCGCCATGGTACGCTCCATTAAGGACAATGGTCGCCTGCGCCCCACGACGCTCGGCGGGCACCAGTGGTCTACGGCCGATGGCGAGAACTGCACCGTTTACACGCGCGATGGCAATGTCTACACGGGCGTGGTCCTCAATACCGAGCCTTCGGCGCATGTGGCCGATGAGCCGGTCAAGACCATCGAGAAGAACATGGAAATCCTGCTCGACGAGAACGTTGACAGCAAGGACGATGTGCTCGAGCTGGGTATTCAGACCGGCGACATCATCGCTATGGATCCGCGTACCACGGTGACGGAGAGCGGCTACATCAAGAGCCGCTTCCTGGATGACAAGCTGTCGGCGTCGATTCTGCTGGGCCTGGCCCGCGCCGTTGCTGGCGGCGAGGTGACGCTTTCGCGCAAGGTATCGCTGCTCTTTACGGTGTACGAGGAGGTCGGCCACGGCGGTGCCTTTGTGCCGGACGACACGCGCGAGATGATCAGCGTGGACATGGGCTGCGTGGGCGACGACCTGGGTTGCACCGAGCGCATGGTTTCGATTTGCGCCAAGGATTCGGGCGGTCCGTACAACTACGACCTGGTGACCACGCTGTCCAACATCGCGCGCGAGCTGGAGCTCGATTACGCCATCGACGTGTATCCGCACTACGGCTCCGACGTCGAGGCCACGCTCTCGGCCGGCTACGACATTCGCCATGGCCTGATCGGCCCCGGCGTGTACGCGAGCCACAACTACGAGCGCAGCCACATCGACGGTGTGCGCAACACCTACGAGCTCGTCCGCGCCTACGTCCAGCGCTAGGGAAGTAGTTTGCGACTCGGCTGACCAATCGCTAAGGCCCGATTTCTCGGGCCTTTTTTCGCCTTAGGTCGTTTAGTATTATGATGTATGTAATATGTTAACTAAACGCGTAAATTACTTAACGAGGTGATGCGGCATATGAATACATCTGAGTACTTATCTATGGGTGATGCCGCCCGCCTGTTGGGCGTTACGAAAGCCCGCATATCGCAACTTGCCGCATCGGGAACGCTCGCGTGCGATATTGTGGGCGGACGGAAGATGGTTGAGTATGATTCTGCGCTCGCTTATCAAAAGGTCCGCAAACGTGGACGCCGTCCTGCGGCCGATGTGGGGCGCAAGTTTACGCTGATGTCGGCCGACCATGAGGTCGCGCATGTCTCATTTGATCCGACACGTGAGTTTCCCTTCGAAATCGCCGAGGTGCTCGATGCGCAGAGGATGCCGTTTGGCACGTGCTCGAGTTCTTCTCCTACGGTGAATAAACGGGAGCTCAACGTGTGGTGGAGCCATCGGTCGGTGCCCGATGTTCGCCCCGGGCTTATCTCGCGCTACCGCGAGCTGGGAATTGTCAACGGCGTTGAGGCACCGGTTCAGTGCCTGGGCCTCTCGCTTTCGGATTGCTATTGGCTGCGGCCGGCAGAATGCGACGGGCTCGAATGGCGAAACCTCAATTACTTCGAGAATGATTTTGAGCGATCGGCGCCCGAGGGGCGTTCGGGTTGGCTGGAGGGCATCGGTCTTAAAAATCCCGACAACACATCCGAGGGCGAGCTTCCTAAATCGTGGATGATTCGCAACGGTGTTCGCGTTCTGGTCAAGGGGTGCGGCATGGACGACCAACGGCCCTTTAACGAGGCGGTTGCAACGGCTCTGCATCGTCGCTTGCTTTCCAAGGGGGAGTTTGTTCCTTACACGGTTGAGCGCATGTTCGATGGCCCTGTGTGTCTGTGCGACGACTTTCTTGACGGCCGCGAGGAATATGTTCCGGCTGTTTACGTTAAGAACGCCCTTGGTGGCCAGCGAGGAAGTTCGACGTACGACCGGTACTGCCGCTTTCTTGGTAAGCATGGAGCAGACGAGGCTGCCGTGAGAAGGTCTATGTCGCAGATGATCGTTTGCGATGCCCTTTTGGCCAACAGCGATCGCCATTGGCGAAACTTCGGCATCATCCGCAATGTCGACACCCTGGAGATAAAACCTGCTCCGCTGTTCGATAGCGGCAACTGCCTGTGGTACAACGTACCAACTGCCGTGCTCGCAGCTGGGGAGTTTGGGTTTTCCGCTAAGCCGTTTGGGCCCGACCCTTCCGTCCAGCTGGCGCTTGCGGATTTGCTCGATTGGTTCGATTCATCGCGGCTCAACGGATTTGTTGATGAGGCGATCGAGATTCTTTCGCAGAGCAAATGGGCCACGGCGGAGGGTCGACTCGAGGCCATCCGCCGCGGCTTCGAGCGTCGCGTAATCGAGGTTGGTGCCGCTGTTGAGGTACTTCGACACGTGCAGCGATAAACCCGCGGCTACTTAAGTGCGCCGGTCACGGTG
This sequence comes from Collinsella sp. AM24-1, assembly GCF_003470325.1. Lineage (NCBI taxonomy): Bacteria > Bacillati > Actinomycetota > Coriobacteriia > Coriobacteriales > Coriobacteriaceae > Collinsella > Collinsella sp. AM24-1. Next base: position 4,968 of record NZ_QRHM01000014.1, read on the forward strand.
CCGCCGCCCAGGACGATGTCGCCGCGGTATATAACGACAGCCTGGCCGGGGGCGATGGCGCGCTGCGGCTCGTCAAAGGTCAGCAACATTTGCCCGTCTTCGTCGCACGTAAGGATCGCTGCCTGGTCTTTCTGTCGGTAGCGGTACTTGGCGCCCACGCGGATGCCGCCGGCATCCAGCTCGGCCTCCATGCGGTCGGCAGGGGCGCTCCAGATCCAGTCGTTGGCCGTGAGCGCCGTGGCCGTCAGGTCCTCTGCCTCGCCCAGATGTACGGTGTTGTTGACGGCGTCGACACCCGTTACGTACACGGGATGCGCCATCGCGACGCCCAGGCCCTTGCGCTGGCCGATGGTGTAGCGCAGCGCGCCGTTGTGGCGCCCGACCACGCTGCCGTCGCGCCACACAATGTCGCCCGGTGCAGCGGGATGTTCGCAACGGCGCTCGATATAGCCCGCGTAGTCACCGTCTGGAATAAAGCAGATGTCCTCGCTTTCGGCCTTCTGGGCGTTGGTAAAGCCCTGCTCGGCGGCTATGCGGCGCACGTCGCGCTCTTTGTCTAGGCCTGCCAGCGGAAAGATCGTGTGCGCCAGGCGCTCCTGCGTGAGCGAATACAAAAAGTAACTCTGGTCCTTTTTGGGGTCCTCGCCGCGATGCAGCTGCCAGGTGCCGTCGGGCGCCTGGCTCGTTTTGGCATAGTGGCCTGTGGCGATGTAGTCGCAGCCCATATCCAGCGCCGCATCCAGCAACGCGCCAAACTTAATATGGCGGTTGCAGATGATACACGGATTGGGCGTCAGCCCCTCCTGGTAGGCGTTCATAAAACGCTCGACAACGTTGCGGTCGAAGGTTTGCTGCAAGTCGAGCACGTGATGGGGTATCCCCAGGCGCTCGGCGACGGCCTTTGCATCGGCGATGTCGCGGTCGACCTTACTCATGCCCGTGGTGGGATCGGGCGCGGGGCAGGTGAGGCGCATGGTGGCACCGACACATTCGTAACCCTGACTTTTGAGCAGATACGCGGTCACGCTGGAATCGACGCCGCCGCTCATGGCGACGAGCACGCGCTTGTTGTGCATGGGGAGGTTCTCCTTGGTGGCATGTGGCCAAAAAAGAAAAGCGGCGCGGGAGGCTGGTTCCGCGCCGCAGACATTGTAGCAAGTTCGGGCGTCCTGTGGGACACCCTGTTGGGATGAGCTCAGGCTGCCAGAAGAGAGGGGAGACCGGCGTGCCTTGGACTCGTTCTAAGAACGAGAGCTCTAGTCCTGGAAGAGTGCCGTGGACAGGTAGCGCTCGCCGGTGTCGGCGAGCAGCGCCACGATGGTCTTGCCCTCGTTCTCGGGGCGCTTGGCCAGCTGCAGTGCGGCCCACACGGCGGCGCCGGACGAAATGCCCACGAGCACGCCCTCCTTGTGGCCCACGGCGCGGCCGGTGGCAAAGGCGTCGTCGTTCTCGACGGGGATGATCTCGTCGTAGACCTGGGTGTCGAGGACGTCGGGCACAAAGCCGGCACCGATACCCTGGATCTTGTGCGGGCCGGCCTGGCCCTTAGAGAGCACCGGGGAGGTGGCGGGCTCGACGGCGACGACCTGAATCTCGGGGTTTTGCTCCTTGAGGAACTCGCCCACGCCGGTCACGGTGCCGCCGGTGCCGACGCCGGCGACGAAGATGTCGACCTTGCCGTCGGTGTCGTCCCAGATCTCGGGGCCGGTCGTGGCCTTGTGAATGGCCGGGTTCGCGGGGTTCACAAACTGGCCGGCGATGATGCTGTTGGGGGTCTCCTTCTGCAACTCTTCGGCCTTGGCGATAGCGCCCTTCATGCCTTTGGAGCCGTCGGTGAGCACGAGCTGCGCACCGTATGCCTGCATCAGCTTGCGGCGCTCGACGGACATGGTCTCGGGCATGGTGATGATCACCTTGTAGCCGCGGGCGGCCGCCACCGAGGCGATGCCGACGCCGGTGTTGCCGCTCGTGGGCTCGATGATGGTGTAGTCGCCGCCACGCACGAGCTTGCCTGCCTTCTCGGCCTCGTCAATCATGTTCTTGGCGACGCGGTCTTTAACGGATCCGGCGGGGTTGAAGTATTCCAGCTTGACGAGCACGCGGGCCTTGAGGTCCTCATCGGCCTCAAAGTGGGTGAGCTCCAGGAGCGGGGTGTGGCCGATAAGCTGATCGATGGACGTGTAAACCTTGCTCATGATGAACCTCCAAAGTGTTCAAATGACTGGATACCGTGTGGTTTTACGGTGTGTCTAGCAGCTAAACCCATAAACCTTATAGGTTGTTCGTTTAGCTGTTGGGAAGCATAGTAGACACCAAAGCCTAGTAATGCAATAGGAAATAGGAGATTATTGCAAGTTGATTAACCATCTTGACCGGAACGGGTATTTTCAAAGCCAATTTTTCGGCTAGAATTTCAACGGACTAAAAGACCGAAAGGCAGCACTATATATGTTGGTTTCCACAAAGGGCAGATATGCCCTGCGCGTTATGGTCGACCTGGCCGAGCATCAGGCGGCCGGTCGCATCCCGCTCAAAGAGATCGCGGCGCGCCAGGGGATTTCGGAGAAGTACCTCGAGACTATTCTGGCTACGCTCGTGCGCGCCAACATGCTCTCGGGCATGCGCGGCAAGGGCGGCGGCTATGTGCTCACGCGCCCGCCCGAGCAGTACACGGTGGGCGAGATCTTGCGCCTGACCGAGGGCAGCCTGGCGCCGGTCGCCTGCCTGGATGGCGACTGCAAGGGTTGTTCGCGCTCTGACGAGTGCCCCACGCTCGACGTGTGGAAGAACCTGGACAAGCTCATCAACGACTACCTCGACGGTGTGACGCTTGATCAACTTGTCGCTCCCAACGAAGGCTACGACTACGTGATCTAGCCCACCTGCCATTTGGGGACGGGGTGGAAATGGCAGATTCTCTCGCCCTTTGAGACTTGGCAAATAAGAAGGCCGCCCATTTTTGCGATGGGCGGCCTTCGTTTTGGGCTGTTGAGACGGGCGCGGCCGGAATGGCCGTTTTAGCCCTCGGCGATGCTGTCGAGGATGCTGCGCATGATGGACACCAGGATGCTGCCCATAAAGGCCGATCCAAAGCTGGCGATGGAGATACCCGCGCCCAGCAGATTGACCGACAGATAGCTGGCCAGCTCGAGCATAAAGCTGTTGACTACGAGCTGAAAAATACCCAGCGTAATGATCGTGAGCGGCAGCGAGATGACCGTCAGGAACGGCTTGACGAGCGAATCGACGATGTTCAGGAACAGTCCCACGAAGGCGAAACAGACCCAGGCCTCGGCAAAACCGAAGGGCTGGATGCCGGGAACGAGGAACGTGGCAATCGCGATGGCGATCGAGGTAAAGAGCCAGTTAAGCATAAAGCGCATGGTGTGAATCCTTTCTTGCGCAGGGTGCGTCGGTGTCGCGTGAAGCGGTTTGCTGCGGCAGCTTGGACGGCCGCTCGGGTGTGCCGCCTTGTTCGGCCGCCCATTGTCTCAGATATTCGTGGAGCTTACGTGCGCATTCGGTTTCAAAACGGCGTTCGTCCTAGAAAATGCGCCGCTGGCAGAGAGTTTTGTCGCTTTAGTTTGGTGGTGTGCTAAACTGCTACGGGCAAAAGCCACACGCGTTGCCCTATTGCATAGAACGGGCGAACGATGCCCGATGTCAGTATCAACTTCGATGCCTTTTGGCGGGTTTGGCGGTGATCGATGAATATCGAGAACATGTTTGACAAGCCTGATGTCAAGCAGCTGGTCCACGCATTTAGTCTTTTGGATGACGAGAAGGATATCCAAGCGTTTTTGACCGATATCTGCACGCCGCGCGAGATCTGCGATCTATCGCAGCGTCTGCAGGTTGCGCGTTATCTGGATGAGGGCGAGCCTTATGTTGAGGTTCAGGCCCGCACCGGCGCTTCGTCCACTACGGTGAGCCGCGTTTCAAAGGCACTCAACGGCGAGTACGGCGGCTATCGCAAGATCCTCATCAAACTGGAGGATGGCGAGTAGGCCAGCGGCAACAAACGAATCAGCTGGAGCCGCCCCTTCGGGGGCGGTTTTTGTGTGTCGAAATCGATTTCTTGGGGACGGAGGAAAACGGATCATCGAGGGGATCTGGTGCATTGGGGTCAGGTTGTCCGCGCGGGCGGGTAGGATAGATGCGTTGAACATTGCGAACAGTTTGAGTGGAGGACCATGCCTGTTCGAATCTATACCACTAATGCCGGCACGGATTTGAGCGATGCCGAGGCGGCGCTGCTGGCCGACCTGGTTGCCCGCCACGGGCGCGCTGTTCTGTTGGCGCCAACATTTGCCGAGCTCGACCTGTGCCGCCATGATGCGGCAGAAGTCGGGGCTTCGCTGGGCATCGACTACAAGACGCCTGCATCGTGGCTCCGCTCGCTGTGGGAGCTTATGGGCGATGGCCGCAGCTTTGTGGATAACCTTCAGCGCCAGATGCTGTTCTCGGACATGATCGACCGCCGCGACGACGCTGCCCTGCAGCCGCTCTCGCGCAGTCAGGGCACGGTACGCATGCTTGCGCGAATGGCCCGCGACGTGTTGCCGGGCGTGGCGGGGACGGGCGACGAGCGCCGCCGCAATGCCGCCACTCAGCCCGAGCCCAAAAGCGACGCCGAGGCCCGCGTGTTCGAGCTGTTGAGCGCCTATGCGAGCGGCTTGGACCGTCGAGACATGGTCGAGCCCTGCGAAGCCGCCGATATGATGACAGAAGCCCTGGCGAACAACCTGCCGGGGTGCGCCCGCGCCGTCTGCGTGCGTGGTGTCACGTCGTTTACGCATGGCCTGCTCGAGCTGTTGTCGGCCGTGGCGAACAATGGGGGAGAGGTTGTCGTGCTGCTCGCTTGCGAGCAGGCGGCGATGCGTGAGGATTTGGCTGCCGCCTTTGATGCCCGCGGTGTGCTGTTTGAGGTCGCCCCGTTGGGGGAGAACGCTGGCGCGTCCGAGACCGCTTCTGCGCCTGCTGCCCAGCCTATTTTTATAGAGGTGGCCGGCCCCCATGCCCGCGCCCGCGCTTATGTGGATGCTCTCGAGAACCTGGTCGCGGCATGCGAGGAGTCCGTGTCGTGCGACGGCGTCGCGACGAACGCCGACCCCGCGCGCGTGCTCGTGGTTTCCGCCCGGGCGCCCCAGCTGTTCGGCGAACTCGCTACCCGTTTGGCGGCGCGCCACATTGCGGCCGAGACGACTGAGTTCACGGCGTTTTCCCAGTCCATAGCGGGCAGGCAGTTTACGGCGCTCGCCAACCTGATTGAGCGTATGAAGGCCGCCGACGAGGGCGCCGCTTCCAAGACCGAGTGGTGGCCCGCTCCAGAGCTTACCGACTGGATTTACAGTCCGCTTTCGGGTGCCGACGCCGCGAGCGCCCGCGGCTTCGACAAGAACATGCGCCTGTCGCGCAGCAAGACCGCGGCGGGCGTCAAGAGTCTGCTGCAGAGCGTACAGGGCCAGGTGAGGGGCGCCCGCAAGGCCGCCAGCGACGAAAACTGGTTTAAGAACGTGCCGTGCGTGGTCTCGGACGTGTTTCAGGCGCTGTGGCGCGACAAACCCGTGACGGCGCTCAAGGCCATGCTCGCCGTTGCCGAGGCGCTGTCCGATCGCGCTCTAGGCGGCCTTGACGGCCAGGCCCGTCGCCAGGCGGAGACGGCTCTGCTGCGCCATGCCATCGACATCCTTATGAACGATGCTCGCGCGCTCGACGTGTCGCAGGCCGCGACCGTACCGGTTCTCGACGGCGTTCGAACCAAGGTGGACAAGCGCAGTACCGCGTACGATTACGCGACCTACGAGGTCGATCGCCCGCCACGGGCGCAAGTACGCTTTGCGTCGCTTGCCGATGCGTCGGTCCTGCGTCCTGGCGGCTACGATGCCGTGTTGTTTGCCGATGTCGACCTGGACAGCTACCCGCTTTCGCACGAAGAGGGCCCGCTTGCCACGTTGACGGCCGAACTGCGTCGCGACGGCGTGTCTTTGGAGCCCGCCGCCCTGCTGCGCGTGCGCTTTGGCCGTGCAATGCAGGCGGCGAGCGGTCCGGTTGCGCTCGCCCGCGTGACGCACGATCGCCAGGCACGCGAGTGCTACCCGGCAGCCGTATGGACCGAGCTGCGGGCGCATGCCGATACCGCTGGCGCTGCCAAACCCACGCGCGTGGGCGAGGGCGATATCATCGCCGACTTTGATCCCGCTGCAGGCGAAGGTCTTAGGCGCGAGCGCGTGACCTGCGAAGCTCCTCAGCATCTGAGCGATGAAGCCATTCCGTATCTGGTCCTGCGCCGTCGCGATGGCGAGGGCGAGGATGCACCGCTGGTGCCGCGCCTGACGTCTGCCTCGCAGATCGAGGCCTATTCGACCTGCCCACTATGCTGGTTCGTCTCGTACCGCGTGAAGCCCCAGTCGATTGACGCCGGCTTTGGCAATATGGAGAAGGGCAACTTTGTCCACGACGTGTTGGAGCACCTGCACGCCCGTCTGCCCCAGGAGGGCATGGAACGCGTGACGCCCGAGAATCTGCCACGTGCTCAGGAGCTGCTGCGCGAGGTCTTTGACGAGACCTTGGCCGAGCATGCCTCCAAGCGTGGCAACGAGGGCCCGCTCGTGCCGCTCTCTCCGGTGGAGGAGCGCCAGGTGGCCGAGATTCTGCCGCAGCTGGAGGGCGTGCTTGCCTATGAAGCCGAGGCGCTGGCCCCCTTTGCTCCGCGCTACCTGGAGTTTGCCTTTAACGATCTTAACGTTGAGTATGCCGGCTGGCCGCTTGGCGGGCGCATCGACCGTGTGGACGTGGACGCCGAGAATCGCGCCGTGGTAATCGACTACAAGCATCGCACGGGCGTTGAGGAGTTTAAACTCGCCGACCCTACGGTGCGCGACGAGGAATCGGGTGAGGCTGCCATCGACGACCCGCGGTGGCTACCGCCACATACCCAAACGCTCATCTACGCCCAGGCCATGCGCCGGGCGCTGGATTTGGACACCCGCGCGGCGCTCTACTTTTCGACCAAGGGCGGCAAGCCGGCGTTGCGCGGTGCCGCGAGCGCTGAGCTGCTCGAGGAAGAGCGCGGCGACGGTCGCATCCCGGGGCTTAAGAAGGGCTTTCCCGGCGAGGGCGGCAACATGGACTTCGATGCGCTGCTCGATCGCGTGGAGACCGGTATCGCCGAGCGCCTGCGCGAACTCGAGGCGGGCAACGTGGCTGCTGTCGACCCGGCGTCGACGCAGGCCGCGCATGCGCGCTGCTCGTATAACCATGAAGGAACGTTTGTAAGGAGGGACGTGTAGACCATGGATCTTTCGACCTTGATGCCGCAACAGCTGCAGATCGTCAAGACGCTCGACCGTCCGCTGTTTGTCTCGGCGGGCGCCGGTTCGGGCAAGACCTTTACCCTCACGCGCCGCATCGTCTACGCGCTCTCGCCCGAATCCGGTCCGTTCGTTGAGCATCTGGACCAGGTGCTCGCCATTACCTTTACCAAAGATGCCGCGGCCGAGATCCGTGACCGCGTGCGCCGCGCGCTCATCGACGAGGGCATGGACGAGGAGGCCCTGACCGTCGACGACGCATGGATCTCGACCATTCACGGCATGTGCTCGCGTATCCTGCGCGCGCACGCGTTGGAGCTGGGCATCGATCCCGAGTTCACGGTGCTCATCGATACCGACGAGCTTATGGACCAGGCTGTTGAGCATGTGCTGGGTCGCGCGACGGCACCCGATGCCGCCCCCGAGCTCGCGGCATCGCTCAAGGCCCTCTACGCCTGGTATCCCATGGCGGGCGAGGGCGGCCCCTTTGGCGCCGGCACGACCATCAAGGGTCTGGTACGCGACCTGCTGGAGCTCTCGAGCCAGTTGCCGGGCGGCATGGACGATGTGTGCGTGGCGCGCGGCCAGGCTGACACTTCGGCGCTTGCCGACGCCTATCGCGCGGCGTTGGGTGCGAGCAAGGCCGCGACCGAGAAGGCACAAGTGGCACTCGACGCCATCGACGCGTTTGAGGCGAGCGGTAAAACCATGGAGGATGCGGCGCGGCTCATGATGTCGTGCACCATGCCGCGGGCGAGCAAGGCGTTCCCCAAGGAGCAGGTCGAGCTGCTCAAGGCCGAGGCCGCCGATGCATTTATCAATATCGTGCTTGCCTGCGGTGGCCCGGCGCTCGATGCACTGGTGGACTTGGCCCGCTCTGTAGAGGCTGAGTACCGCGCACTGAAGGCCGGCCAGTCTGCCCTCGATAACAACGACCTGCTGCGCATGGCGTACGAGGCGCTGCGCGACTACCCGGCTATTCGAGCAGCCTATGAGGGCCGCTTTAAGATGGTCATGATCGATGAGTTCCAGGATACCGACCAGATGCAGGTTGACCTGATCCGTTACCTGACCGGCGCGGGTGAGCGTGCGCTGTGTACCGTGGGCGATGCGCAGCAGTCGATCTACCGCTTCCGTGGCGCCGAGGTTGAGGTCTTCCGCCGCCAGGAGCGCAAAGTGGGCTCCTCTGCTGCGCCCGAGACGGCTGCCGCATCCGATGCCCCCGCCGGCGAGCTCGTCAAACTTGTGCGCAACTTCCGCAGCCACGACGAGGTGCTGCGCTATGTGGCACGCGTCTTTGACGGCGACACCGGTGGTTTGATGCAGGGGTTCTTGGATCTTGAACCGAGCGACAAACGCAAGGACAAGCTCAAGGCAAAGGCATCGCGCCGCCAGGCGGTCTTCGTTGCCGGTGGCAGCACACAGGAGCGAACGCAGGCGAAAGCTCGTGCGATTGCCGAACGTTTCCGCGCGCTTGCCGATAAAAAACAGCCCCAGGGCAGCATGGTACTGCTGCTGGGGCGCATGACCAATGCCGATGTCTACGCACAGGCGTTTCGCGACCAGGGGCTCGACTGCGTCATCGCGGGCGGCTCAGTCTTTGCCCAAGCTGCCGAGGTGCAGACGGTGCGCGCCCTGGTGTGCGCGCTTGCCAATCCGGCCGATACGGCGCAGGGTTTTATGCCACTGCTGGCCTCGCCGATGTTTGCACTCGGCGCCCAGGAGTTCCTGGCGCTGGCGACCAAACTCGACGAGCAAACGGGCGAGACGTCGCGTCGCAACATCGATGCGGGCATCATGAGCGATTCCGATGTGCCGGGTTTGCAGGGCTTGCCGCTCGTAACGCGCGCCCGCGAGGTGCTGCGCTACGCGCTTCGTCGCGTGGGACGCGATTCGTTCGCCGCCATCGCGCGCGACGTGGTCAATGCCTCCGGCTGGTTCGTGCGTCTGGCGCAGCGTGGCCCCGAGGGCAAGGCCATCGCCGCCAACGTGCTCAAGGCGCTCGACGCCGTGGCCGAGGCAGAGGCCGAGCTCGGCAATTCTCCGCGCTCCATCGCGCTCGCCTTCGACCGCTTCTTGGCGGGCAAGGAGGCCCCGGGCGCGCTCAACGAGGAGGGCGACGGCGCGGTGCGCATCATGACGGTGCATGCGTCCAAGGGTCTGGAGTATCCGGTCGTGGCGGTTGCCGAGTGTTTTGGCGTGCGCAAATCGTCCGGTGCGGCTCAGATGGGGCGTGTCGAGGGCGGAGCGCAGGTCCTGGCGCTGCCGGCACGCTTCGACGGCGTTAAACTCGCGGACGGCACGTTCGTGAAGGGCGACGACGTCAAAAAGCAGTTTGAGCATGCGTTTAAGGGCAAGGGTACGTCGCTGTGGCTGCCGCCGGAGCTCATGGAGGACGTCTGTGCGACGGGTTCTCCCGCCGAGGCATTTGCTCGCCTGCGCAACGACGACCTGCAGCTTTCGCTCGAGGAGCGGGCTCGTTTGCTCTATGTCGCCATGACGCGAGCGCGTGAGCTGGTGATCTTGGCGATGGATGCCGGCGTGAGCCGCGGCAAGCTGTGCGCGCCGACCTTCGACGTCGAGACCGATCTGACTTACGACGTGCTGCGCCGTATTCTGCCGACGGACGGCTTGGACATGCCGCAGCTCGATGCCGACCGCCTGGTGTTCGACAACTCCAAGCCGGGCGACTACGAGCTTATCTCGCTGGCGGACTTTACGTTTGGCGAGCAGGCGTTTGAGGCCAACGCTTCACTGGATGCCGAGGGTAGGCTCGTTCGCGGTGATGCGGAGGCGGAGGGTGCCGATGCTGCCGCCGATCGCCCGGTCGCGCCCGGCCCCGCCGACCCCGAGCCCGATTCGTTTGAGCTCGTGTATCCCCAGACGGTGGGCGTGCGCATGGGCACCTGCTCGTATCCGGCGCGTGATTCGTACAGCTATTCGTCGATCGCCGCGGCGCTCCATGCCGAGGCCGAGGACCGTGCCGCCGAGACGCGTGTTCCCATGGACGAGGCTGGCGATGATGCGGAGTCGGATGGCTCGGAGATGACGGATACGGACGTGGCTGCTGTCGAGCCCACCGGCAATCCCATGGCGCTGGGCTCGGCCTTCCATGCTGCCTGCCAGTGGCTGATCGAGATGGGTGCCGATGCGCTGCCCGCTGAGCGTGCCGATGCACTGGCGCGTCTGTGGCACCTGACGCCGGAGCAGCGCGAACGCTTCGACGTTGCTCTGGACCGCTGGCTCAAGTCGGCTGTTCGTGCCGACCTGCTCGCGTGGCCGTGCGTTCGCGCCGAGGTGCCGTTCTTTTCGCTGGGCTGCGAGGACGAGGACATCGCTCGCTATGGTGCATATGCCGAGGGCGCCATCGACGCTTTGGCGACGAACCCGGCGGATTCGTCACGCGCGCTGGTCATCGACTACAAGACGGGCGGCACACCGGACGAGACGCCGGAACAGCTGCAGGAGAAGCACGCCCTGCAGGCGCGCGTCTACGCCGATGTGTTGCACAAGGCGGGCTTTGAGGCCGTGACCGTCAAGTTCGTCCGCGTGGAGCAGGCGAATCCAGCCATCTTCGTCGACCCCGCCGAACCTCAAGTAGTCACCTACAACTTCTAGCCCTCAATAACTTGCGGTGGAATACGGACTGTTTTGGCCAAAAAAGCCGCCAAACAGTCCGCATTTCACCGCAACTCAATAGGAGCCGTGTGGGTTTGGCTAGGTTCGGGCGCTGTCCGTGCCGTGGGGTAAAATCGTTCAGTCAGAACACGAACCCGCATCGGAGCTCATCACATGGCATTCGTCCATCTGCACAATCACACTGTTTTCTCCATGCTCGACGGCGCAACCCGTATCCAGGATATGGTCAATCGTGCCGTTGAGCTGGGCATGCCCGCCGTGGCCATTACCGACCACGGCTACATGTATGGCGTACCCGACCTGGCGCTGGCCTGCGACGCCGTCAACCACAACACGCCCGAGTACAAAACCTGGAGCCACGACAAGGCCTTCTTGGAAAAGGACCGCCGCGACGAGCTGGTGGAGCCCGATCCCGAGTCCAGCCCGCGCGAGCATGCCCAGTATGTGAAGGACATGGCCATGTGGGACGAGAAGGGCAACATCGACGAGCTCAAGCCGCCTCTGGTCATCAAGCCCATCTTTGGCTGCGAGGTCTACTTTACGCCGGACGAGACGCTTGCCCGCGACCATAAGCCCGAGCTCTACCACATGATCCTTCTGGCCAAGGACCAGGAGGGATACGTCAACCTGATGCAGACGGTCTCCGAGGCCGCCGTGCAGGGCTTTTACTATAAGCCGCGCGTGACGCTCGACAACCTGCGCCGCCACGCCAAGGGCATGATCTGCACGAGCGCCTGCATCGCGGGCATCATCCCCAAATACATCGACCGCGGTGACATGGAGGGCGCCATCAAGTGGGCCGAGACCTTCCGCGATACCTTCGAACCCGGCGACTTTTACATCGAGATCCAGGAACACGGCATCACTACCGACAATGGTCTGACCGACGAGCAGATGGACCGTACGCTCATCGATATCGCCAAGCAGGTGGGCGTCAAGGTCATCGCCACCAACGACTTCCACTACCTGCGCCGCGAGGACGCGCCCGTGCAGGACGTCATCATGTGCATTGGCATGAACGCCAAGGTCGACGACCCTAACCGCATGCGCATGACTGGCTCGGAGTTTTACATGAAGACCGAGGAGGAGATGCGGGCGATGTTCCCGTATTGCCCCGAGGCCTGCGACAACACGCTCGAGATCGCCGACAAGTGCTACGTTGAGCTGGACTGGGACTCCATCATCCTGCCGCGCTTCCCGCTGCTCGATCCCGGCGAGACGCACGAGAGCCAGTTCCGCCGCGAGTGCGAGAAGGGCCTGCGCCAGCACTACGGCGACGACTGGGCCACGCGCGAGATTGGTGGCGTCAACATCAAAGAGCGCTTTGAGTACGAATACAAAGTCATCTGCGACAAGGGCTTTGCCGCCTACTTCTTGATTGTTGCCGAGTACGTGCAATGGGCCAAGGACAACGGCATCGGCGTCGGCCCCGGCCGTGGCTCGGCCGCCGGCGCTATCGTCGCCTACGCCATGAACATCACCGCGTTCGACCCGCTCGAGAACGGTCTGATGTTCGAGAGGTTCCTGTCCCCGCAGCGTACCGAGATGCCCGATATCGATATGGACTTCGACGATGAGCGGCGCCTCGAGGTCGTGGAGCACGTTCGCCAGCTCTACGGCCCCGAGAAGGTCACCCACGTCATCACCTACTCGACCATTAAGGCCAAGCAGGCCATCAACGACGCCGCTCGCGTCCTGGACTACCCGGTCTACATGGGCCAGCGTCTGTCCAAGATGGTCTCGAGCGACCCCAAGGTCAAGCTCAAGCAGGTGCTCGAAAAGCAACCCGGCAAAGAGGACCTGTTTAACCCCGATTTTGCCGAGGCATATAAAAAGGACGACGACGCCCGCCGCATCATCGACACGGCGCTCTCAATCGAGGGCCTCACCCGTGGCGAGGGCGTGCATGCGTGCGCCGTTCTGATCTGCCGCGACCCCGTCAACGAGCACGTGCCCACCAAGCTCGACACCAAGGGCGGCGTCGAGATTACCCAGTACGAGGGCCATACCGTTGCCGACATGGGCTTGCTCAAGATGGACTTCTTGGGCCTGCGCACGCTGACTGTTATCTCCAAGGCCAAGGCAAACATCAAAAAGAACTTCGGCATCGACATCAAAGAGGAAGAGATTCCCTTTGACGATCCCGAGATCTTTAAGCTCATGGGTTCCGGCCACACCGCCGGCGTCTTCCAAGTCGAGTCCGCCGGCATGACGGCCACGATCAAGAACATGAAGCCCACCGAGTACAAGCACGTCGTAGCATTGATCGCCCTGTACCGCCCGGGCCCGCTGGGCGCCGGCATGGTTTCGTCCTACATCAACCGTATGAACGGCAAGGAGCCGGCGGTCTCCTACGACGACCGCCTGGACGACATCCTGGGCGAAACCTACGGCACCATGGTCTACCAGGAGCAGGTTATGCTCATCTCCGTCGAGATGTGCGGCTTCTCCAAGGGCGAATCGGACTCGCGTATCCGTAAGCCCGTGGCTAAGAAGAAAATCAAGCTGCTCACGTCGACGGTGCTCCACTGGGAGGATGGCTCCGACGAGACCACCTACGACCACTGGATGAACGGCGCCATCAAGAACAACTATACGCGCGAGGTCGCCCAGAAGATTTGGGACGATGTTCTCGAGTTCGCGTCCTACGCCTTCAACAAGTCGCACTCCGCCGGCTACGCCATCTTGGTTATGCAGACGGCGTGGCTCAAGGCGCACTATCCGCACGAGTACATGGCGGCCGTTCTGACGTCCTATACGGGCAAGACCGACAAGATCGTGCACTACGTCTCGGCATGCCGTCACGACGGCATCCCCGTGCTGTCGCCAGATGTCAACGAGTCCGGTACCGAGTTCACGGCTACCAAGGAGGGCGTGCGCTTTGGTCTGGCCGGCATCCGCGGCGTGGGCACCGGCGTGGCGCAGGCGATTATCGCCGAGCGCGAGGCGGGCGGCCCGTTTAAGACGCTGCACGACTTTGTCGAGCGCGTGGACTCGAGCCAGGCCAACCGCCGCGTGATCGAATCGCTCATCAAGGCAGGCGCCTTCGACTCCACGGGGTATCCGCGTCGCCAGATGATGCACTTTGTGGATAAGAACAACCCCGAGAACATCATCGATGCCGCGGTGAAGCGCCAGAAGGATCGCGCGAGCGGTCAGACGTCGTTCTTTGATATGTTTGGCGACGTTGAGGGCTCGGGCTTTGAGGTGAGCGTGCCCGATCCGGATGGTCAGGAGTGGGACCGCCACCTTAAGCTGAGCCAGGAGAAGGAGGTTCTGGGCATCTATGTCTCGGACCACCCGCTGCGCCCGTTTGAGTATGCACTAGCCAAGGCGCGCGACTTCTCGTTCTCGCAGATCGATACCGGCTACGAAGTCCAGAATCCTACGGGCGGCACCATCAACCAGGAGATTCCCGAGGGCAAGGCGCTGTGGTGGGCCGGCATGGTCTCGAGCGTGTCCAAACGCGTGACCAAAAACGGTGACCCCATGGGCATCGTGCAGCTCGAGGACATGGAAGGCGAGGCCACCGTCGTCGTGTTCCCCAAGACCTATAAAGAGGCCGAGGGGTACCTGTACGGCGAGGTCGATCCCGAGACCGGCGCGCAGCTGTCCGATGCCTTTGTGCGCATTAAGGGCAAACTCGAGCGCTCGGACCGCGGCGACCAGATCATCGCGCAGGAGATCGTGCCGCTCGAGCTCAACGAGGAGAACAACAAGCCCAAGGTGTTTGAGGTCATGGTGCCCAACAGCCGCTTTAGCCAGGGCAATATGGCGCGCCTGGCCACGGTGCTCACCGCTAACCCGGGCGGCGACCGCGTGGAGATCTTTATCGAGCAGGTGGACGGGCGCGTGCTGCGTGCCGAGGTACCTGCCAAGGTCAACGCGCGTTCGATTCCGCTGCTGGCCGAGGCCAAGGCCATTGTGGGTAACCAGGGCCGCGTGACGGTGATCTAAGCTACCCCGGGTGAGATTGGAGGAAGTGATGGCGCAGGGGACGTTTGTGCAGGCGCTTCGCAAAGAGGCGGCGTTGAGCGGCACCTTTATGAAGGGGCGTTCGCTCATGCTCAACGGCGCCGTGCTGTCGATCGAGGACAGCGGCTCGCGCTTCTCCAAAAACGTGACGGTTGAGGGCTCGGTGCGCGGCTCGCGCGGCGACCTGTACAAGACGCACGTGGCGCTCGACATGGACGAGCACGAGGTGATCGACTACGACTGCGATTGTCCCGCCGCCTATCGTTACCCCGGTATGTGTAAGCACGCTATTGCCACGGCGCTGGCGTATTTGGATGCCAGCGGCGCCGAGCCCGTCGAAGGTTTGCGCACGCCGGTTCGCACGTTTACGGCGCAGCCGAAACAGCCCGCGCGCGCCGCGTCCGCCGCGCCGGCCGTCAACCCCAACTTTCCCTTCCCGGCGCCCGTCCCCACGAGCCCGAGCCTTGTGGCGGCGCTTTCCGATCTTTCGGACGCGCGCATGGATGAGCTGGCGAGCATGCGCCGCAAGCTTGCCGGTGCCGTTGATCCCGACGCCCCCAAAGCGGCGTTGGAGCCCTCGTTGGTGCCGTACTACAATCCGCTGTTCGCTGACCGCTTTAGCTGGGCGCTCGAGTTCCGCATTCGCTGTGGATCGGTCTCCTACGTGGTCAAGGACATCGACGGCATGGCCGATGCCTACGTGCGCGGCGGCACGTTCTCCTATGGCAAGAAGCTCACGTTTGCCCATTCACCTGAGGCCTTTGACGAAACATCGGCAAAGCTGCTCAACCTTGTTGCGACGACAGTTGCCTATCTCGATGACATCACAAGCTCGCGTTCGGCGTCGTACGACTTTGTCCGCAGCGGTTTTGTTGCCGAGCGTCAGTTGCCGCTGTCCGAGCATAGCATCGTATATGTGCTGGACCTGCTGCGCGGCCAGACCATCTCCTTTGAGCCCGCCTGGTCGCGGGGGATGACGACGCATCGCACCTACGACGTGGCGGTTGAGCTGTCTCCGCAAGGGGAGGACGGGGCATCCGCTAAGCGTCCACCGCTGCTTGCCGCCAAAATCGCGCCGGCGGCTGGTGGTAGCTATGACCTGCGCCTGCCCGCCGATATGTACTGCTTTGCGTCGGGCGATGCCGCCTACTTGGTTGACACGCGCCGCGCGCGCCGTACCGACGCTGCATTTGCTCAGCATGCCGCACCTTTTTTGTCGCGCTTGCTGCCGTGCCGCACGCCCGCCCATATCGCCGCCGAGCAGGTGGGGGAGTTCTGCCGTATGGCGCTGCCCATTTTGCGCGACTATACCGACCTTACCGCGCCCGCTGCGCTCGATACCGTGGCGCCCGAGCCGAGCTTTGCCATGGCAATCGGCGTCGACGATGGGCTCGTGACCTGCAAGATTACGGTTACCTACGGTGACTGGTCGGCGGATCTCTTTGGCCTGGGCGCTCCGGGCAGCCCCTTCGAAGAGCAGCGCCCCGGTGTGCCACCCCGCGACGAGGTGGCGGAGTTTCGCGTTATGGATACGGCGGCCCTGTACTTCGATTTCTACGAGGGCGGTCTGGCGTTTGAGGAGCGCGATGACGCCCGCTTGTTCTGCCTGCTGACCGAGGGCCTGTCCGCCCTGTCCGAGCTGGGTGAGGTCATGCTTAGCGACCGTCTGCGCCAGATCTCGGTCCGCCCCGCGCCCAAGCTCTCGGTTCGTGCGACCGTTAAGAGCAATCTGCTCGATGTCGAGCTGGGCGCGAGCGGGCTTTCGGCCGCGGACCTTGCCGTCTATCTCGATTCGTACAAGCGCCATCAAACGTTTGCGCGCCTTACGTCCGGCGACATCATTCGCCTGGACGAGGGGGCGCGCGCCGCGTTTGGCCTTGCCGAGGACCTGGGTGTCGATGCCGTCGACCTGCTCGACGGCGTGTCGCTTCCCGCGTCGAGTACCCTGTTCGTCGACAGCATGCTCGCACGCACGCCGGCGCTCGAGGCCGATCGCGACGCTGCGTTCCGCCGTACCGTCGAGCGCCTGGATACGCTCGGCAAGATGGACTTTACGGTGCCGGCATCGCTCAAGGCAACGATGCGCGGCTACCAGGTCGACGGATACCAGTGGCTCGGCTCGCTCGAACACCTGGGCCTTGGCGGCATCTTGGCCGACGACATGGGCCTGGGCAAAACGCTCCAGATGATTGCGCATATTCTGGCGCGCGTGGAGGCGGGGGACACCAAGCCCACGCTCGTGGTATGCCCGGCCTCACTCGTGTACAACTGGACTGCCGAGCTGGAGCGCTTTGCCCCGTCGCTCGATGTGTGCGCCATTGTGGGCGCCAAGGCTCAACGCCGCGTGCAGATCGCCGGCGTGGCCGAGCATAGCGTGGTCGTAACGTCGTATGACCTTATGCGGCGCGATATCGATGAGTACGTCGAGCAGGATTTTGCCCGCGTGGTGCTCGATGAGGCACAGTACATTAAAAATCCGCTCACGCAGGTGGCGCGCGCTGCCAAGCGCCTGCCTGCCGGCGTGCGCTTTGCCCTGACGGGCACGCCCATCGAAAACCGCCTGTCCGAGCTCTGGAGCATCTTCGACTTTTTGATGCCGGGCCTTTTGGGGACGCGCGAGTCGTTTGCCAAGCGCTTTGAGAGCCCCGTCGAGCATGCCGAGGGCGATAGCGCCGCTCGCCTGCAGGCGCTCGTGTCGCCGTTTGTGCTGCGCCGTGTTAAGGAAGACGTGGTGGCCGACCTGCCCGAGAAGATCGAGGACACCGTCATGGCACAGCTTACCGGCGAGCAACGCAAGCTCTACCTGGCCAACCAGGACCGCATCGCCCAGCAGGTGCAGCACCGCGAGGCTGGGGAGTTTAAGAAGGACAAGCTCAAGGTGCTCGCCGAGCTCACCAAGCTGCGCCAGATCTGCTGCGACCCACGTCTACACTACGAGGATTACAAGGCGGGGAGCGCAAAGCTCGATACGTGTATGGAGCTCGTGCACGGCGCACTCGACGGCGGGCATCGCATCCTGTTGTTCAGCCAGTTTACGGGTATGCTCGATATCATCGGTAAGCGCTTGGCCAAGGAGGACATCGCCTTCCTTAAGCTCACGGGCGCTTCGTCTAAGGAGAGCCGCGCCAAGATGGTCGCGCAGTTCCAAGCGGGCGAGGTCCCGGTCTTTTTGATTTCGCTCAAGGCGGGCGGCGTGGGCCTTAACCTGACGGCGGCCGACGTGGTCATCCACTACGACCCGTGGTGGAACGTGGCGGCGCAGGACCAAGCGACCGACCGCGCGCATCGTATTGGCCAGCAACATACCGTGACCGTGTACAAGCTCATCGCCAAGGACACGATCGAGGAGCGCATCATGCAGATGCAGGAGTCCAAGCGCGACCTGGTCAACAGCGTGCTCGGCGGCGACGGCATCTCCTCGGCGCTGTTTACCCGCGAGGATGTTCTGGCGCTGCTGGGCGGCGACGGGCGCTAGCCTCGCTCATTATGTGTTCATTTGCGATGCCGTGGATGGTTCGCGCGCCTTTGGGCATAAGAAGCATCGAGAACATCGGCACATCAGCAAAGGAGAACATCATGGCGAAATTTTTTAAGGACCCCGACGGTAAGCTCATTGCCGCCCTTGGCAACGACGTTGCAACCCCTGCCGGCTGCACGGAGCTGACCGCGAACACCGAGGATGCGGCGCACGAGAAACACGTGCCGGTCGTCGAGACCGAGCGCGACGGTCACGTGATCCGCGCACGCGTTGGCTCGGTCGAGCATCCCAGCCTGCCCGAGCACTATATTGAGTGGATCGCCCTTGAGGCCGAGGGCCGTCTGGAGGTCCATTACCTTGAGCCCGGCATGAAGCCCGCGACGTTTTTTGCCGGCGGTTCCAAGACCGGTACCGTCTATGCCTACTGCAACCTGCACGGGCTGTGGTCCGCGACGTTCTAGGAGCGCGCCCCCGCTCGGGGTATCATAGCTAGCATATGCACATGCGAGCGCCGACTGCATTATGCGGCCGGCGCTTTTACTGCGACAACGATGGTTTACGACGGAAAGGGCTGAGCCATGAAGTTCGCGCTTGCACAGATCGATATGCGCCTGGGTGATATTGAGGGCATTTGCGGCCGCATCGAGGACCAGGCTCGTCTGGCCCACGGGCGCGGGGCGCGCGTGCTGTGCGTTCCGGCTCCGCTCTTTATGGGCGCCATGCCCGGGGGCCTGGTGGGCGCTGCCGACTTTGAGCACGACATGCTTGCCGGCTTGACTGGTGTCGCCGAGCGCATCCAGGAGCTTGACATGATCTGCATCGTGCCCGCGGCGGTTTCGTTTGAGGGTCAGCCGCTGCTCGACTACATGATGCTCAAGGACGGTCATGTGGTGCCGGCGCGTTCGAGCATTGCCCTGCAGCGCGGCGAGAACAATGATACGCGCTGGGCGCCGCCGGTGTTTGACGTGGACGGCGTGCGCATCGCCGTGGTGTTTGACCTGGACCGCGAACTCGAGATGCTGCCGACTGGCGTCGACCTCATTGCGTATTTCCAATTCAACGCGTTTGACATGACCGACCGCGAGACTGCTGCCATTGCCGCCGTACGCAGCGGCGCCTACCGCAAGATCGCATCCAAGCGCAGCGTGTGGTTTGCCTGCATGGCGCCGGTCGGTGCCTATGACGAGTCGGTGTATACCGGCGGTTCGTTTGTGCTCGACGACTGCGGCCGCGTGGTGGCCCAGGCGCCGTGTTTTGAGGAGAGCCTGCTGGTTCAGGAGATTCAGCGCGGCGTGATGCTCGATGCCCTGGAAGATCACGAACTGCCCGAGTTTCGTTCCGAGGAGTGGCTGTGGCAGGCGCTGGTGCTCGCTGTGCGCGACAACGCCCGAGCCCACGGTGCGTCGCGTGCTGTGGTGGCACTCGAGGGTGACTTGCCGTCGTCCCTGCTGGCGGCGCTGGCCGTCGACGCTCTGGGCCCGCGTAATGTGATTGGCCTGGTGCTGGGGCGCAACCGTATTTTTACGCCGGCGCAGGAGGAGGTGGAGGCCGCCCGCTGTGCCGCCGTCCGCGCCATCGCCGAGCGTCTGCACATTCGCACCGTCGAGCGCGATGCACCGGATGCGGCGCGTGTGCTCGATCGCGACGTGTCGGCGGGCGATGCCGAGCGTCTGCGCTCGCGCACGTTGGGCCTCATGCTGGAGGACACGGCGCTCGAGCTGGGTGCGATGGCGCTGAGCCCGCTGTCCAAAACCGAGTACGCGCTGGCGGCGCCCGCCCTTTCCGGCGGCTACCAGGGCGACTTTGCGCCCTTTGGCGATGTGTATCTGTCGACGCTTGAGTTTGTGGCACGTGTGCGCAACCGCACGTCTGCCGTGGTGCCCCAAGAGCTCGTGACGCTCAACGCGGTGGAGGATTGCATGGAACGCGTGCTGGCGCAAGCGCTCTCGACGCTCGACGGTCCGGTCGACATGCTCGACCGCGCGGCGCAGCTGCTCGGTGGGCTCGAACCGGGTGAGGTCGATGGTGCGCTCGAGGCGCACGTGGACCGCAATCGATCTTTCGACGACATCCCGATGGCCGCTGGCAAGCCTGAGGCCTGCTCGCTGCTGCTGATGCTCGTTCGACAGGGTGAGGCTGCCCGCCGCATATTGCCGACGGCACCGATCGTCTCGTCCCGCTCGTTTGCCGAGCGCTCTTGGCCGTACATGCTCGCCTGGTCCGACCTGGGGCTTAATGGCAAGGAGCGTATGTCGGTCGATTCGCTGGCGCGCGCCGAGGTGCGCCGTTTTGCTGACGAGGATACGAGTGAGCGCATGCGAAACGAGATGATGGGCGTGCTGGGCGAGCTACTGGGTATTTCGCCCGAGCAGATGGAGGAGCTGCGCTCCGAGGACGGTCAGCGTCGTTTGCACGAGGGAATGAAGAAGTTCGAGGGCGAGGTTCAGGACGCCATCGATAAGATGATGGGCGGTCAGGGCGGCTCGCAAGGTGGTCCCCAGGGTGGTCCGATGCCGCATCCGCCGGTGGATCCCCGACAGTTCCCATTCTTCTCGCAGAACTAAACTGGGGACGGGGCCAAGGTTACGCGGTTTTGCCAAACCGCGTAACGAGTCGACGCTGCGCGAGCCCCTGTCGGGCAATCTGCCGCTCAAACCGTCGCTTGCGTACAGAAGTACGCGGCGCTCCTCTTTCGCGACACCTTGCCACGGCAGGGACTCGCTCGCTGACTTATGCTCAACCTATGGTTCAACCTTGCTTGTTAGATACGGTCGCTGTTGTGTTATTCTAGAACAGACGTTCGTGAATAGTGCGCGAGGCCTTGTCTTGCGCCGTACTTGTGGCGAGGGGAGGTTGGCTTGGTCATTTTGGGTATCGACCCCGGTTTGGCCCATACGGGTTGGGGGATTATCGAGGAGCGGCGTGGCGAGGTTCGCTGCCGTGCCTACGGTTGTATCGAGACCAGCGCGGGTAGTCCGCTCGCGGTGCGCCTGTCGCATATCGCCCGCGACCTCAAGGGTGTCGTGGAGCGTTATCGACCCGATACCGCTGCCATCGAGAGCATCTACTTTGGCGCTAATGTCCGCTCGGCAATCCCCACGGCACATGCCCGCGGTGCCGCGCTCGTGGCGCTTTCGGAGTGCGCGCTCGAGATCGGCGAGTACACGCCTATGCAGATCAAGCAGGCTGTGGTGGGTACCGGTGCCGCAGATAAGCGGCAGGTCGCCTACATGGTGCGCACGCTCACGCAGCTCGATCACGACCCGCATCCCGACCATGCCGCCGATGCCCTGGCCTGCGCCATCTGCCACGTTAACCTCAGCCGTACCCGGGCGCTTACCGGCGGCGAGTTCTATCAACAGAGAGGAACCGGATACTGATGATCTCCCAGCTCCACGGAACGCTTGTCGAGGCCACGATGAGCTCTGCTGTCGTCGATGTGTCGGGCGTTGGCTTTGAGCTCGGCATCTCGGGCAGCACTGCGGCCACGTTGCCGACGCCCGGCGGCGAGGTCCGCCTCTACACGCGTATGCAGGTGCGCGAGGACGCCATGACACTTTTCGGTTTTTCCTCTAAGGATGAGCGCACGATGTTCGATCGGCTCGTGTCTGTCTCGGGCGTTGGCCCGCGCTTGGCGCTCGCCGTGCTTTCCACCTATACCGTGGGGCAATTGTATTCGCTGGTGATGGCCGAGGACGACAAGGGCATGGCCAAGGTGCCCGGTGTGGGCAAAAAGACAGCTCAGCGTCTGATCCTGGAGCTCAAGAGCACCTTTGCCAAGGACAAGGGCTTTGTGCCGGTCGACGTGATTCCCGGCCAGGTTGCGATGCCCGTGCCCGCTGCCGCTCCCTCGGCCATCGATGACGCCCGTGCGGCGCTCCTTTCCATGGGCTTTAGCCCGCAGGAGACCGATGTTGCCCTGAGCGGGTATGATGGGCAGAACATGCGTGTCGAGGATCTGCTCGGCGCGGCGCTTAAGCGACTCGGAATGGATGCGTGATGTGGGAAGCCGATGACTCTCAGGACCTGTGGGCGACGCCCGGCAACTCGCCGGCGGCATCCATGGCGCACGGCGAGCGCATGGTGGGCTCGGAGCTGACGGCCGAGGACCTCGATGTCGACCGCACTTTGCGCCCCCAGCGCCTGGACGACTACTGTGGCCAGGAGCACATCAAGCAGAGCCTGCGCGTGTTGATCGAAGCGGCGCAGAGCCGTGGCGAGACGCTCGACCACGTGATCTTCTCGGGTCCTCCGGGCCTGGGCAAGACCACGCTGGCCACCGTTATCGCCAACGAGCTGGGCGCTCAGATCAAGACCACGAGTGGCCCTGCCATCGCGCGCACCGGTGACCTGGCGGCTATCCTTACCAACCTGCAGCCGGGTGATGTGCTGTTTATTGACGAGATCCACCGCCTCAACCGTTCGGTCGAGGAGGTCCTGTACCCCGCGATGGAGGACTTTGCCCTCGATATCGTGATTGGCAAGGGTCCGGCGGCGCGCTCGATTCGCCTGGATATCCCCAAGTTTACGCTGGTAGCGGCAACGACCCGCTCAGGCATGTTGACCGGCCCGTTGCGCGACCGCTTTGGCATTTCATATCGCCTGGATTACTACACGGTCGAAGAACTCGCGCAGATTGTGACGCGCTCGGCGTCCATCCTGGGCGTGACGATCGACCACCCCAGTGCGCTCGAGATCGGCTCGCGTTCGCGCGGCACGCCACGTCTTGCCAACCGCCTGCTCAAGCGCGTGCGCGATTACGCACAGGTGCGCGGCAACGGCCCTATCGAGCTCGATATCTGCCGCCAGGCGCTCGAGTTCTTCGAGATCGATGAGCTTGGTCTGGACTGGATGGATATTCGCATTTTGGAGACACTCGCTAAGACGTTCTCCGGACGTGCCGTGGGCCTGACAACGCTTGCCAGCGCGGTGGGCGAGGACCCGGGAACGCTCGAGGATGTCTATGAGCCCTATCTGCTGCAGTGCGGCTTGATGATTCGCACGCCCCAGGGCCGCCAGGCAACGCTTCGCACCTTTGAGCACTTGGGGATTGAACCTACCATTTAGGGCGCTTTGTTTTGGCGGGCTGTTAAGCTATCGCCCTACCATTTAGGGCGCTTTGTTTTGGCGGGCTGTTAAGCTATCGCTGAGCATTGGATAAACATATCGCCATTCATCGGTTACGGGTGTTTTACTATTGCGCGCCCGTGCTATGCTGAATTGGTCTTTTTCTCATTCGGTAACGAAAGGACCGCTCATGCCTACTGACATCGAAATCGCACGTTCTGTCACGCCACTGCCTATTACCGAGGTGGCCAAGAACGCCGGCGTCGACGTTAAGCACCTTATTCCGTACGGCTTCGACAAGGCTAAGGTCGACTATTCACTGCTCAACGAGCCGACTGATCACCAGGCCAAGCTCGTCCTCGTGACCGCTATCAACCCAACGCCTGCGGGCGAGGGCAAGACCACCACGACCATCGGTCTGGCCGATGGCCTGCGTCGCCGCGGCGTCAAGAGCGCCGTGGCCCTGCGCGAGCCTTCGCTCGGCCCCGTCTTTGGCGTTAAGGGCGGTGCTGCCGGTGGCGGCTGGGCTCAGGTGATCCCCATGGAGGATATCAACCTGCACTTTACCGGCGACTTTCATGCTATCGGTGCTGCCAACAACCTGCTGGCCGCCATGCTTGATAACCACATCCAGCAGGGCAATCAGCTCGGTATTGACGTTAAGCGCATTACTTGGAAGCGCGTCGTCGATATGAACGACCGTCAGCTGCGCCACGTTATCGACGGCATTGGCGGTAAGGCCCAGGGCGTGCCGCGCGAGGACGGCTTCGATATCACCGTCGCCTCCGAGGTCATGGCAATCCTGTGCCTGTCTACGAGCATCAGCGACCTCAAGGAACGCTTGGGTGAGATCGTCGTCGGCTACAGCTTTGCCGGCGAGCCCGTCCGTGCCCGCGACCTTAAGGCCCAGGGTGCCATGGCCGCGTTGCTTAAGGACGCGCTCAAGCCCAACCTGGTGCAAACGCTCGAGGGCACGCCCGCGTTTGTCCACGGCGGTCCCTTCGCCAACATTGCCCACGGCTGCAACTCCATCATGGCTACGCGTATGGCGATGCGCTTTGGCGATGTCGCCATTACCGAGGCCGGCTTCGGTGCCGATCTGGGTGCCGAGAAGTTCCTCGACATTAAGTGCCGCATGACGGGCGTTCGCCCCAGCGCCGTCGTGGTCGTCGCGACCGCTCGTGCGCTGAAGTACAACGGTGGCGTTGCCAAGGCCGACCTCAACGACGAGAACCTCGATGCCCTCAAGGCCGGCATGCCTAACCTGCTGCGCCATGTTGACAATATCCAGAACGTCTATGGTCTTCCCTGCGTGGTCGCCATCAACCGCTTCCCGACGGACACCGAGGCCGAGCTTGCGCTCATCGAGTCCGAGTGCCAGCAGCTCGGCGTCAACGTTAAGCTTTCCGAGGTCTGGGCCAAGGGCGGCGAGGGCGCGCTCGACCTGGCCGATGAGGTCATGCGCCTGATTGAGCAGCCGAGCGAGCTCAAGTTTGCCTACGAGGACGGCGCCGATGTGGCCGATGCCCTCGAGGCCGTCGCCACCAAGGTTTACCGCGCCGATGGTGTCGACTTTACGCCGGCTGCCAAGCGTCAGCTCGCCGAGCTGCGCGAGAACGGCTTTGGCAACCTGCCGGTGTGCGTCGCCAAGACGCAGTACAGCTTTAGCGACAACGCCAAGGCGCTGGGCGCTCCCGAGGGCTTCCGCATCACCGTGCGCGAGCTCAAGGTTTCCGCCGGTGCCCACTTTGTGGTTGCGTTGACTGGCAGCGTTCTGACCATGCCGGGTCTGCCCAAGGTTCCCGCGGCCGAAAACATCGACGTCGACAACGACGGCAACATTACCGGCCTGTTCTAAGCCTGCTGCCCATAGCTGCTTGTCCGCCCCGCCGTGCCCACAAGGCCCGGCGGGGCTTTTGTTTTCTAGCCGCGCTTGTCTTGTAGATATGGACGGGCTCTGTCCGTCACGGGCTTTTGCGCGGGTAGAATGCATGGATAACTTGATGCTTACGGGCGACGGAAAGGAATCGTTGCATGGATCAGGACAAGACAACCGTGATGGGCGGCTACGGTTCCGCGCAGGCTGGCGATAGCGCCGATGCGACCCGCGTTGTTCCCAACCCCGGTTATACCGACCCCGCCGCGACGCAGCCTTCTGCCGAGCCAACCCGGGTTATGGGCTATGGCGACACAGCGCGGGATTCTTATGCCGTATCTTCGCAAGGCCCCTATGGCAACGCAGCTCCGGACCCGTTTGATTACGCGCCGCAGGATTCTTATGCCGCCTCGACGCCGAATCCCTATGATGACCTGCCGCAAAATCCCATTCCGCAGCCTCAGCAGACGACGTATATGCCTCGCACGGCGCAGTCTCGCTACGAGTCGCGCGAGCCGTATCGCGAGTACCCCAAGTCGATTCCGCAATATGGCGAGGACGAGGAGAAGAAGCCGTCGCGTTCGTCGAGCGTGATCAAGAAGATCCTCATCGTGCTGGCGATCTTCTTTGCGCTGTCGGTTGTGTTTGCCATTGTGTCGGGCATGCTCAACAAGCGAGGGAGTTCAACGGCTGATACCGCTGCCGAGCAAACCGAGTCCGCCTCGTCTAGCACCGTCGATCTGAGCGATATCCCGGGGCAGTACTGGTCCAACGCCAAGAAACTTCTCAAGTCGCGCGGCGCCAATCTTTCGAATGCCGTGGTCCTGACTGATGATGGCTCAACGCCCGTCATCGATGCCAACTGGGTCGTTACTTCTGCTTACTATAACGACAGCGGCAACCTCGAAATTCAACTCACGCACAAGAATAGCTCGGGCAACTCGCCCGACGGCCAAAGCGGTACCGACAGCTCGAGTTCCAATACGCTGGAGGACTTGAGCAACAAGGCACAGGAGTTGGGAGACAAGGCGCAAGAGCTGGGCGATACGGCACAAAACCTGGGCGACACCGCGCAGAACTTGGGCGACATGGCGACGGGTGCCTGGAATGCACTGCAAAACGGCATCTCGGGCGCGCAGGGAAACTAGCTGTTAAGCGGGCTACAGCTGCTCGGCCGGACGGTCGGGCGAGCTAAAGCCCGAGTCAAACGTAACGACGCATGAGGCATTGGGTCGGCGCTCGTGCACGATGCGCGTGACGAGCTCCAACAGCTCCTCGTCGGATATGTCAAAGTCGTCGGGACGCACCAGGTCAAACGAAACGAACCCGTCGTGCTCGTGCAGGTCGTGGATGGAAAGCGCGGGGTCGATCTGCGCTACGCCGCGCTTGACCCAGCCGCGCAGGTCATCACCGGTTGTTGCGATGGGGTCGCAGTGCAGCGTAATGCCAATGCCCATCTGGCGTTTGATATCGTGCTCGATGGTGTCCAGAATCTCGTGGTGCTCAAAGGCATCACCCTCGCCGGGCATTTCCACGTGTGCGCTGGCAAACTGACGGCCGGGGCCGTAGTCGTGTACCATGAGGTCGTGCGTGCCCAGGACCTGGGGGTACGACATGATCCTGTCGCGGATTTCCTGGACGAGCTTGGGGTCGGGCGCTTGCCCCAGCAGCGGGCTGATGGCGTCGCGCACCAGGCCCATGCCGCTGATGCAAATGAAGACGCCCACGCCCAGGCCCGCCCAGCCGTCGAGGTCAAAGCCGGTCGTTTGCGAAATAAGCGCCGCTGCTAAGACCGAGCCCGAGGTGATGACATCGTTTTTGGAGTCCTGCGCCGTGGCGATGAGCGTCTCCGAGTCGATGCGGTCGCCCAGCGTGCGGTTAAACGCGGCCATCCAGAGCTTAACGAGCATGGACGCAGCCAGTGCCGCAAGGGAAACGAGCGTGTAGGCGGTGGGGGAGGGCTTGATGATCTTGGTAACGGACTCGAGCACCAGGTTGATGCCAACGGCACAAACGAGGACGGCGACAAACAGGCCGGCGAGGTATTCGTAGCGGCCGTGGCCATAGGGGTGGCCTTCGTCTGCCGGGCGGCTGGCAAGGCGGAATCCGAGCAGGCTCACGATGTTGCTCGAGGCGTCGGAGAGGTTGTTGAAGGCGTCGGCGATGAGCGAGACGGAGCCGGCGAGCAGGCCCGCGATGCCCTTGGCTAGGCACAGGGCAATGTTGAGGCCAATGCAGATAAGGCTTGCGGCAAAGCCCGCGTTGGTGCGACAAGTTGTATCGACCGGCTCGTCCTCACTGCCGGGAACAAGCGTATGTACCAGCCGATTTACAAATAGCATGGCAATCGTCCTCACAATCATGGTTAAGGGGATAGTGTAGCTCGCATGGGCGCACCGTGCGCCGATGCTCAGAAAATGCAGCAATGGTCTGCTGGTGCTAACGAGTGGGGCTTCTTGTCCGACCGGGTGCTCCATTTTGGGCCACATGGGTATGGGCATGTGCCTGCCCGCCCGACATACTTAATGTCGACAGCCCCTGCGCAAAGGAGGACGTATCCATGGACGAGATGTTTGCCATTAAATGCCAAAACTGCGGCGGCCCTATGTACTCACACCAGGCTAAACGCAGCTTTGAGTGCGCCTATTGCGGCACGGTCGTTCCGTGGCAGGCCGATGCGGGGGAGCCCAAGAGCGCCCTGGGCATTCGCCATACGCCACTGACGGTTGTCGATGGACTGCTTAAGCTCACCTATGTGTCGCAGCTCGAGCGCCCGGAGGACCCGGACTGGTATTTCTTCAATTCGTACTGGCGCAACCAGTCGGTTCTGGAGCATCTGCTGTGGGAGGACCGCGGCACGGCTCAAGAGTTCCAAGAGGCAGCGCACGTGAGCATTCCCTGCCCCTTCTGCGGTGCGTCCTTTGAGGGGTCATCGACCCAGCGCGTGTTTGAGTGCCCGTCCTGCGGTAATACGATCGGCGTTGCCGACCTGCTCAAACCCGGTACCTTTAGCAAGCGCCTGACTATGGGCGTTGGTGCGGAGTATGTACCTGAGCAGGGTATTCCCTGCGAAATCTCGCCGCAGCAGGCACGTGCCAACGCGCTGCAGCTGGTGCGCCAGTACCCCGACGCCTTTGCCGGGCACGACGTGGAAGACGCGATTCAAAATGACATGATGCTCTTCTACTTCCCCATGGCGCTCGCGGATCTACGCATGATGGCGTCCTTCCCGGGCAAGGGGCTGAGCAAGGAGACCCTGGTGTACTACGAGGTGCTCGACTGGGCGTATTCCAGGGCAAACTACCTGGACGTTCGCCTTATGGGGATTTTGGAGCCGTGGGACTTTGCCAAGGTTGGGCCGTTTGACCCGGCCATGCAGGAAGGTGACTTCCGCGTTGTCTCCGTCGATGCATCTACCAAGGACCAGGTGGTCATTGATAAGCTGGCGCTCGACATTGCCGGCAACGATGCCGAGGCGGTGCTGGGGCTCAATAAAAAGAGCATCCGCGCCCGGGCGCGCAAGGCCCGCAAGCACAAGGATGGTTTGCTGATGGTGCCGGTCTACTTTGTCGATCGTCCGGCGACAGACAGCCGCGATGGCGAGCAGGTGCGCATTGCCGTAAACGGCCAGACGGGCCGCGCGGCCGCGGTGGTGTTTAGCGACAAGCGCGAGACGCATGTGGTGGCGCCACTCAACCCGAGCCTGCATCTGTCCGGTGAAAGCACTGTGCATGCCACGCCCATCGAGGTCAAATACGTTAAATCACCCTTCCTATATCAGATCGTGCGCCGTGGAGGCGGCGAGCAACCGCGCCAGGTTACAGCCGCCGTCGAGGGTTCCTACCGAGAAGAGAAGCCCAAACGCAAGGGCTTGCTCGCTGCGATCTTTGGGAAGTAGGGAAGCGCAGCGCGGGACGGCTCACAGGCGTGCGGGCGTTTCGGTCGCAACGTGCTGCTACCCTTGCGTTTCGCCATTGGTCGCTTCGTTGATGGCGCGGTACTCGGCACTCAGCTCGCGCGCCAGCTCTTCCTTGCTTGGAAGATACGGCAGGTATTTGGCGGCAAACACTTGGTCGTTGTCTTCGGGCAGCGTGTACTCGACGATCGAATCGCTTTTGTCCGCGCAGAGCACGATGCCTATGGGCGGATTGTCGCCTTCGTTCATGAGCTCGCGCGTGTAGTAGTTCACATACATTTGCATCTGGCCCAGGTCCTGATGCGTAAGATCGTCCGTCTTAAGGTCGATGAGCACGAAGCAGCGCATCAGATAGTTGTAAAAAACAAGGTCAATATAGAAATGGCGTCCATCAAAGGTGATGCGCTTTTGGCGCGCCTCGAAAGCGAAGCCACGGCCAAGCTCCAGCAGGAACTTCTGAAGATGCGTGATGAGCGCCTGCTCTAGATCGCTCTCGCGAAACGCAGTATCGTCCGAGAAACCTAAAAACTCCAGCACATATGGGTCGCGGATGATATCCTCGGGGCGATGAGCCGGGGTGCTCTTTTGGATTTCCTGGGTGACGACCTCCTTGTCCTTGCTGGCAAGTAGGCGCTCTCGGAACATGGTGTTGATCTGGCGTTCGAGCTGACGCGTGCTCCAGCGAGAATCGGCGCATTCGTTCATGTACCATGTTCGAGTTTCGGGGTCAGGAATGCGTATTAACCTGCGGTAATGTGTCCAGCTCAATTCGGGACGCAGTGAGTCCCGAATTGGAAATGCAAGATGGAACTGACGCATTTTACGCAGCTCTCTTGCTTCAAAACCTTTACCAAAATCTTTGGTAAGTTTGATTGCGAGGGCCTTGAGCAGTGCCTCTCCATACTTGGCGCGCTCCTCTCCGCCCTGCTCATCAACAATGCTCTTGCCGATCTCCCAATACGCCTCAACCATCGCAAAGTTAACGGCGGTATAAGCCTTGTCGCGAGCGGCGTTGAGAATCGAGGAAACCTGCTTGTAAAAACCTTCGGGCACGATTGCCGATTCTCCACGGTTTACCAGTTCGCCCATCACTGTCGCCCCACTTTCCTCTTGTGGAATGCATCTTTATCGCATCTAGTTTAAAGCCTCGCGCGGACACGAATTGCTGTGCTGTCTGGCACCTTCGCATGGGAGCCTTGCGGTGACTAAAATGTGGCCATAGAGGCAGTTTTAGCGAACCCCGCGGGAGTGACACGCATGGATAACAACACTTTGCTACTCCTTCATGACAAAAATAGGGGCGCAGAACGGTGTCCTGCGCCCCTCATTAAATCAATGTGTCCAAAAGGGCCGGCTGGCCTAATCGTCAACGTCTCCGTTGTCTTCGCGGTCATTTGCAAGCATTGCTGCGCCGGCGACCGTCGTCGCTACGGCGGCGGCAGCGAGCCCGGCGGCAACGCCAGAACCGTCGCCCGTGTTGGCGAGCTTTCCGCCCGAGCTCTTGCCCTGGTCTCTCTTGTTGCCCTTGCCGTTCTTGTCGGCGCTACCTGCGTTGGAGCCCGTGCCGCTGCCGTTGCCGCCCGCACTGCCCGAGGCCGCTACGGTAAAGCTTGCGGCTCCGTCGCTGGCGAGCGTGTAGTTCTGCGCCGCGTCGCCCAAGAGACCGTTCACGCGCACCCAGTACGTTCCTGCGGCAAATGTTTCGCCCTCGGCCATTGCCGTGCCCGGAGCGCCGTTCGCGTCGTGCACAAACTCGAGCTGGGCTGTGCAGGCATCGGTTTCGAGCTTGCCCTCGAGTGATGCCGCAATCTTGGCGCGCACGTCTTCGCCGGCCTTAAGGCCTTCGAGTCCCTCAAAATGGGGCGTCACCGCGCGTCGATCGATATCGATAGGCACAAAGCCCTGCAGTCCTGTAACGGTCTCGTTGCCCAGGGCATCGACATCCACGTATTCGATGGCAAAAGCGCTTCCCGAAGCCTCCACGTTGAGCGCGTTGCTGCTGTCGACAAGGCGGAAATGACCCTCGCCAACGGTCTTGCCATCCTGGAGCGAGGCATCGCTCAGCGAGTCGCCGTATGTCATGCGCATGCGGGTCGGGAGGCAGCGCGAAGCCGACTGCGTGTGCTTCGTATCGTAATTGTAATTGCGCTGGTAGATGCTCCGGGCCAGCGCCGCATCAACAAAGTCGGATGCGATGATGCCAATGTGCTTGAGGTAATCTGACTTTGTATCCTCGGTGCCGCTGGGATTGATGTACGGGCTCTTGTACAGATGCTCGTTGACTACTCGTGCCGAGGTAAAAGGATTGCCTCCGTGCGACAAGCCCGTGCAGCTGGTGTAGTTGATAGACCAGCAACGCTCCTGGACTTGCACCTTGGCCCTGTCATCGTCCACGACGTCCACCTTGTTGCGCGTGCGCCCGGTCGTTTCCTTCAGCGCATTATCGACCCAGCTGAGCTTGTCGGTTCCCGTGAGTTTGTACTTGTCCTGGGCGTATACCTTGGTGCAATAGGGCTCTTTGTCGCCTGTTTCCCCCGCGGCTTCAAAGCCCCGCGCGTCTTGGACGAGACACATAGTGGTGCTGTCGGAGTGAGCCTTGATCTTGTCATCCCATTCGGTAAGGTCGAGGCCCCACGTATGGCCGCTTGCACTGTTGCCGGCGAGCCCAAATCGACGCAGCAGAACGATCTTTCCGCGAACCTCGCCCAGCGTGGGGACATGGCTCGACGTGTAGAACAGATCGGGATTATCGTCCATAACCTTGGCGAAAGCCGTCGTTATGCTTTCGTCGGTAGCCTCATCGTTGCCGCGCGATACGAGCATGATGAGCGCTTCTGACAGGTTTTCGTTCAAAAACGTTTTGAAGTACCCGATGACATCGGAGAGATGCAGATAGTTCCCGTCTTTTTTGAGTAGGTAGAAAATCCCGTGGTCGATACCGGGGTCGTCGCCCTTTCCGAGTCGGATATCAAAATAGCGGATTCCCTCGAGCAACTGCGTGGGAATGTAATCCTGCTGGCATTTTACTTGCGAGGATTGGGGCTCAGTGTCGTTGTCCACGCTGCAGGTGCCCGAATCGTGCGTACCCGGGATGCTCAGCTCGTCGAGGAACTTGTTGTCGTCGACGTATTTCATCCAACATGGCCCATCGACGTAGCTGCTGTACGTGATCCAGTCGAGGCTGCTAACCGTGGCATCGTTCTTTTTCATGTCGTAACCGATAAGTTCGAGCTCCCACGGAATGCTCTTACTCTTATGGCAGATCTTATTGTTGTCCTGGTCTTTGCCGTTCGATTCTATTGCCAAGTACTTAATGTCTTTTTTCTCGGTTTCTTTCTCGACCGTGCGGTCTCGGATGATATAGGTTCCGTTTGATTGGCGCTCGAACGCAAAAGCGCGGCTGGGCTTGTTGTCATACTCGCCGCCCCATACGTGGATGACCTTTCCATCTTTGTCCGAGTCGTCGTCGACCGACCAAATGCTGTAGCCCGTCTTTTTATGCTCTTCGAAATTGAGCAAGGTGCGGATAGCATACCAGTTTGTATCGTCATTCTTGGTCGTTACGTTCTCAAGGATGAGCTTGTTGGACGTACCGTCATTAAACAGGTGGCAGACGTTGCCGCGAACGTTGCCGTCTTGGTTGACGCTTGCAGTACGAAAATAGTCCGCGGGGCGAAGGCGAATGACGAAATTACCGAGGTGCTCCGCCGGTTTGGGCGTGTCGTCTGCAAATGCCGCTCGCAGGGGAATGCCCGGTGCCGCGGTTTCTGGCAGGCTTGCAAGTGGCGACAGCGCCGCAAGACCTAAGCCCAGCGTAAATGCTCGGCGGCTGATGGCATGGTGTTCGGTCATAACTCCTCCATTCGCAGCGTGCGGTTATGCGATAGTTTTGGTCACTATACTGCCCAGATGTTTAAAGATGCTGGTTTAATTGTCTGCGCGGCGCAATAAATCGGTGGGCGGACGTGTTGGGGTGTTTGTCGTTTTCGTACTGTTGCCACATTTGGGGCGGTTCCGGCGTCCGGCATCCTCGCGTTCGTCGGCTACAGGCATAAGAAAGGGAGGGTCGGTTTACCGGCCCTCCCTGGGTACGAAGCGCTGGGGTACCGTCGCTTGTTTGCACTGCGACCGTGTTTCCCGTTGCGCTCGCCAGTCGCTTAGCGCTTGATCTCGATATCGTCGAGCTTGACGTCCATGGCCTCGGTCTTGGCCTCGGCGATGTCGTCGGCAAATTCCAGAGACTTCATCATGGTCTTGACGGCGTCCTTGTGCTCCTCGACATTGTCGATGCTCACGTAGACGCTGCCGCCGCCTGCTTCGGTGAAGTACTCAGTCGTCACGCCGCCCGAGTGTGTATAGGAAGCGTTGCGCCAAGTCTTGCCGTTGTACTTGACGGGGTCATTCTCGGTCCACTCAAAGTTGGCCTTCCATTTGGCCTCGTAGTCGAACAGCTCGTCGGCGTTCTTGTCGGAGTCGAAGACAGGGATGAAGCGATCGCTGGCGTGCTCGCTCTCGGTGAACTTAAACTGGGCCCTATCGGCGGTGTCGTCTGCGACGTCCGTGATTTCGACGCCCTCGGGCACCTCGACCTTAAACCAAATGAAGTCGGTCCTCATATCCACGGCTGGCTTTTCTGCTCCGCCGCCACCGCCACTGCCGGCAGCGCCACCGCTTCCACCGCAACCCACCAGGGCAACTGCGGCAAAAAGACTCATGCAGAGGGTGAGAATCGCAAAGGCCTTCTTTTTCATGGTCGTGTCCTCCTCGATCTGTAACCGCCCATGGATTACCTGCCTTTACTGTACGCGTGGGCGGCTCGCTAGGGTGGGCCATGTGTCCCATTCTGAGGGCCGGATTTGCGCCGTTAAGTGGCAATATGCTCGGACGCAAAAGAGGGGAGGGCCGATGCTGTCGGCCCTCCCCGGGGTTGGGTGCCCGTTGTTTTAATGGGCGCGTGTACGCGGGTGCGCATAGGCACGTGCGGGTGTCCCGTTACTTGATCTCGATGCTCGAAATCTCGACTTCGCGTGCCTCGTCAACTGCTTTCTTCATGTCGTCGGGGAACTCGATGGAGTTGAGGAGCGTCTCGGCTTCTTTCTTGTGCTGGTCGAAGTTCGAGATGAGGACGTAGACGCTTCCCGGCTCAACGTCGGTAAAAAGCATGGTTGAGATGCCGCTGTTGTCCTCGTATGTTCCGACGAGCCACGTCCTGCCGTTATACTCGACGGGGTCGCCATCCTCCCACTGGAACGTTCCAGTGTGCCTTTCGGCCTGCTCTGCAAAGGACTCTTCGGCCGTCATCTTCTCTTGCCAAACGGGGATGAAACGGTCGACTGTGGTGTTCTCGTTCTCGGGGAAGGTGAGCTGGACCCTGTCGGCATTCTTGCCGGCGGAGTCGCTTACGCCGACGCCCTCGGGCATCTCGACCTTAAACCAGATAAAGTCGGTCTTCTTGGCGACGGGGGCCTTTTCCTTGCTCTCGCTCTTGGCGGTGCTGCCGCTTCCGCCCGATGCGCTCCCGCCGCAGCCGACAAGGGCAAATGCGGCAAAGAGGGCGATGCAAAGGGAAAGAATCGATAGGGTCTTTTTCTTCATGGTGGCGTCCTCCTTGTCTGCCGATGACATCACGGCGCCGCATGCTGTTGGGGTACTGATTGCGCTGGCGGCGGATGTCTCTGTGTGCTGTGCGGCTTATGCCTCCGTTCATTGCTTGTGGCCGTTGCCCGGCCGTGCCCCAACGGGTTCCTTACTTATAGATATGCCCCAGCTTGTGCTGCCCGGGAGTCTCGAAAGGTGGGCCATGTGTCCCATGTTTGTGTCGCTGCCGCCTATCGTGTGCCATAGAAATCCGCGATGGCCAGGTGCGCTGACGCCCATGTGCTTATGGGCTAGACTTAGCACCATTACGTGATCGATGCGGTCGGTCGGCGGTTGCCACCCGACCGATGTATATGACTTGAAGGTGCATGTGCATGAGCCAAGAGATGATGGACAAGACCTGCCGCGGGTTTGCCGAGGCGCTGGCCGCGCGCGAGCCGGTTCCCGGCGGTGGCAGCGCGAGCGCCTTTGTGGGCGCGCTGGGCGCCTCGCTGTGCGGAATGGTTGCCCGCTACGGTGCGACCAATCCCGCGCTTGCTGATCGTGCGGATGACCTGACGCGTGCGTTTGCCCATGCTGATGAGCTGGCCCAGGAGCTTGTCGAGTTGGTTGCCGAGGACGTTCGTGCCTATGGGCAGGTGTCCGCGGCGTACGGTATTCCGCGTGACGATCCGGCTCGAGCGACCGCGATTCAGGATGCGCTGCATGTGGCCGCTATGCCGCCGTATCGCATTATGGATGCCTGCGGGCGTGCGCTGGCGCTGCTCGAGGACATGGCCGACAAGGGTTCGCGTCAGCTGCTGTCCGATGTGGCGTGCGGCGCCGTGTTCTGCCGTTCCGCTATGCAGGGCGCGAGCTTGACGCTCTTTGCCAACACCACGTCTATGAAGGACCGGGCGCGCGCCGAGGAGCTCGAGACCGCGTGCGATGAGCTGCTGGACACGTGGTTGCCGCGCGCCGATGCGCTGGCGCGCCGCGCCGCCGACGCTGCAAGGAAGAGAGGATAGCCATGGCTGAACTGCTGAAGGGCGCTCCCGTCGCCCGCGCGTTGACTGAGGAACTTGCTGCTCGCTGCGTGGCTTTGCGCGAGCGCGGCGTTGTTCCGACGTTGGCTATCGTGCGTGTGGGTGAACGCGAGGACGACCTATCCTACGAGCGCGGTGCGCTCAGGCGCTGCGAGAAGGTTGGCATTGAAGCTCGCCGCGTTTTGCTTCCCGCCGATGTTTCGCGGGACGAGCTGTTGGCGGCCATCGAGGACATCAATACCGATTCGTCTGTTCATGGCTGCCTGATGTTCCGCCCGCTGCCCGCCGGCCTTGACGAGGACGCGGTTGCCGCGGCACTCGATCCTGCCAAGGACGTTGACTCCATGACGCCGGCTTCGCTGCTCACCACGCTTTCGGGGCGCGGCGAGGGTTTTGCCCCCTGCACAGCCGAAGCCGTGCTTGCTTTGCTGGATCATTACGGCGTTGAGCTGGATGGGGCCAAGGTCGCGGTGGTCGGGCGCTCGCTGGTGATCGGGCGTCCTGTTGCCGCCATGCTTACGGCGCGCAATTCGACCGTGACAACGTGCCATACGCATACGCGCGACCTTGCTGCCGAGTGCCGTGCTGCCGACATTGTGGTTGCCGCCGTTGGACGCGCGCGTACGATTGGCGTGGATGCGGTTCGCGAGGGCCAGACGATCATCGATGTTGGCATTAATTGGGACGAGGCCGCTGGCAAGCTGGTGGGTGACGTCGATTCTGATGCTGCGGAGCCGGTCGTTAACGCCATCACGCCCGTGCCGGGCGGCGTGGGCGCTGTGACGACGGCGATCCTCGCCAATCACGTGATCGAGGCGGCCGAGCGCGCATCGAAATAGGCGTTTTGGGCTGTTTGAGGGGTTAGCTCTATACCCCGTGGACAGAAAATGCCAAATATGAGTACTGTTGCCAAGATAGTCACATATATTTTAGGCCAAATAGGCTCTCTAACGATATTTATTATCGATAGAGAGCCTATTTTATTGGACCTATGAGGAATTACATCATCTAATTTTTGAACAAATGTAGACTTTCGACACCCATGCGTAGCAAAATTGCTGTTACTAAATTGGTGACAGTACTCATATTTGGCATTTTTTGACCACGGGGGTTGCCAGCGCCGTGGTTTCGCCCTTTCTGCGCCGAAGCGATACACTGTTATCGTTTGATTTCTTCGCTCAAGGAGGATGCGCATGCCGTGCACAACGATTTTGGTTGGTAAGAACGCGAGCTACGACGGGTCGACGTTGGTTGCCCGCAACGAGGACTCGTCCAACGGGGTGTTTGAGCCCAAGCGTATGCGCGTGGTGCATCCCGACGAGCAGCCGCGCGTCTACACGAGCGTCCTGAGTCACCTGACCGTTGAACTGCCCGATAACCCCATGCGCTACACGAGCGTCCCCGATGTTGTCCCGGGCCACGGCATCTGGGCGGAGGCCGGTTTCAACGAGCTCAATGTGGGCATGTCCGCAACCGAGACGCTCACCACCAACGAGCGCGTTCGCGGCGCCGACCCGCTCGTCGACTACGTGCCCGCCAAGGGCAACGAGGGCGAGGACGGCTATGTTCCGGCGCAGCCCGGTGGCCTGGGCGAGGAGGACATGGTGACCCTGGTGCTGCCGTATGCCAAGTCCGCCCGCGACGGCGTGCGTATCCTGGGCAACCTGCTCGAGCGCTACGGCACCTACGAGAACAACGGCATCGCCTTTAGTGATGTGGACGAGATCTGGTGGCTCGAGACCATCGGCGGTCACCACTGGATCGCCAAGCGCGTGCCTGACGACGCCTATGTGACCATGCCCAACCAGCTGGGTATCGACAGCTTTGACCTGGATGACGCCGAGGGCGCCCAGGCCGACCACATGTGCTCCGCCGACCTGCGTGCCTGGATGGCCGAGTGGCATCTGGACCTGACGCTGGGCGTCGATGGCGACGGCCCGGCCGTGGTCTTTAACCCGCGCGAGGCCTTTGGCTCGCACAGCGACAGCGACCATGTCTACAACACGCCGCGCGCCTGGTACATGCAGCGCTGCCTCAACCCCAGCGACGTGTGGGATGGCCCCGAGGCCGACTACACGCCCGAGAGCGACGATATTCCCTGGAGCCGCGTGCCCGAGCGCAAGGTGACCATCGAGGACATCAAGTACGTACTCTCGAGCCACTACCAGGGCACGGAGTACGACTGCTACGGCAGCAAGGGCACGCCCGCCACGCGTGGCGCCTATCGCCCCATCGGCATCAACCGCAACAGCCAGCTCGCTGTGCTGCAGCTGCGCCCCTATGCGCATCCGGCCTACCGCGCCGTGCAGTGGATGGCCTTTGGCTCCAACTCGTTTAACGCGCTGGTTCCGCTGTACGCCAACGTCGAGACCATGCCCGAGTACTTTGCCGACACGCAGGCTCGCGTGACGTCCGAAAACTTCTACTGGGCCAACCGCCTGATCGGCGCGCTGGCCGACGTCCGCTTCCATGAGTGCGGCCGCGCAGTCGAGGATTATCAGGAGAAGGTCGGCGGCATGGGCCACAAGCAGATTCATGACGTCGACGCTGCCGTAGCCGTTCTGCCCGAGGCCGAGGTGCCTGCCGAGCTTGCACGCGCCAACGAGGAGTTTGCCGAGCTCGTGCGCGTGGAGACCGATGCCCTGTTGGGCAAGGTGCTCTACACCACGAGCTGCGCCATGAAGAACTCTTTCGCGATGAACGACAACGTGAGATAGGGATTTCCCGTCGATCGAATAGCGCTTAAACGCTTTGTCGCTTTCACTCAATCTTGGGTACAAGAACGCCAATGCAGTTGTTTGTGATTGGAGACAACCATGGTTATGAAACTCGATCAGCTTGTTAACGGCGCCATCAACGTGGGCTTTGGCGCTGCCGCCGTTGCTGTCGAAGGCGGCAAGAAGGTCCTCGACGACCTTAACACCAAAGGCGAGCAGGTCCGCAAGGACACCGCCACCCCCGATATCGCCCGCAGCGTGTCCGACATGTTCGAGCAGGCCGGTGGCACCATCTCCGATCTGACCGAGCGCTTGGGCATGCAGGGCGAGACCGCGGCCCAGCGCGTGCTCGACGAGCTCATCCTGGCCCGCGTCCGCGTCATGACCGCCCCCGAGCGCACGGCCTTCCTGGCCCATGTGCGCGACATCGTCGATTCGGTCGAGGACAACGTGACCTCGGTGCCCGTCGAGTCCGTTGAGCCCGACGATGCGAAGGATACCGAAGAGGCCGAGTAGCAGCGCAGATGGCAGATTCCACCACCGATTACAACAATCTAGATCCCTTGGGTGACGAGGCGGCGGTTGTCGATGAGGTCGATGCCGTCGTCTCGGGCGCTCGCAAGAAGCCGCGCGCTGTCGATATGGTCCCCGAGGAGCCCGACGCGATGGCGCCGGACGAGGAATACCAGCTCACGCCGGCGGGTCGCCGCGAGCGCATCGGACAGATTGTTCGCCTGGTCAAAAAGTACCGCGTGTGGGATAACCTCACGCCGGTTCGTTTGCGCCGCCTGCTCGAGGAACTCGGCCCCATGTTCGTCAAGATGGGGCAGATTCTGGCCAACCGGTCCGAGATTCTGCCGCAACGCTTTTGCGACGAGCTGCGTCGTCTGCGCTCCGACGTGGAGCCGGTGCCGTACGAGGTCGTACTCAGTTGTCTGGAAGAAGAATACGGCCCGCGCCTGGGGGAGATGTTCGATGCGATCGACCCCAATCCGCTTGGTAGCGCATCGCTTGCGCAGGTGCACCGCGCACGTCTGGTGACGGGCGAGGACGTGGCCGTCAAGGTGCAGCGCCCCGGTGCGCAGCAGGTTATGGCACAGGACATCGATATCATCCGCTCGGTGGTGCGTATCGTTTCCAAGTTCGTCAACACCGATCAATTCGTTGACCTGCACGGTGTAGTCGAGGAGTTGTGGACCTCGTTTCGCGAGGAGACCAACTTTTTGGCCGAGGCCAAAAACCTCAACGACTTCTACGAGTTCCATAAGAGCGTTCATGGCGTGACGTGCCCTAAATCCTATCTGGACCTGTGCACCGAGCACGTGGTGGTTATGGACTACGTCGACGGCATTTCGATCGCCGATCCTGAACGCTTGGTGGCCGAGGGCTATGACTTGGAAAAGATCGGTGCCGCAATCGTCGAGGACTACTCGACGCAGGTGCTCGACGATGGCTTTTTCCATGCCGACCCGCATGCGGGAAACATCATCCTCAAGGATGGCATCGTCTACTTTATTGACCTGGGCATGGTCGGACGCATGTCGAGCCACGATCGCGGTATCGTAAAGGACATGATTTTCGCCGTGGCCGAGGGTGACGTGCCCAAGCTCAAGGATTCGCTCATGCGCTTCGCCGTGACGCGTGGCGACTCGGCTGAGCTCGATCATTCGGCCTTTTTGTCCGATTTGGACTTTATCGTTGCCGACTTTGCCGGGCTCGACCTTAAAGACCTGGATATCGGCGAGTTTTTGACCTCGCTGCTCAATCTGGCGCGCAAAAATGACGTTGAGCTGCCGAGCGTGGTGACGATGTTCGCCCGCGGCATGGTGACGCTCGAGGGCCTGTTGACCGAGTACATGCCCAACGTCAACATGATCCAGATCATCCAGACGCACATCAAAAACGAGAAGAGCACCTATGCCCGCATGCGTGATATGGGACGCGATCTGGCCGCGAGCAGCTATCGCGCGGCAAAAGGCTCGCTCGAGGCGGCCGAGTATTTGGGCTTGGCTTCGCGTATGCTCACGCGCGGCCAGCTTAAGGTGAACACGCAGATCATGAGCAGCGATAAGGCGCTGCGACAGCTGGGCGGAATTATCGACCGCATGTCGATGGCTATCGTGATCGCCGGTCTGTTTATCGGTTCGTCGGTGGTGTACTACGCGCGCATCGAGCCGGTTGTCCTCGGCATTCCGGTCATCGGCTTCTTTGGCTACGTGAGCGCGCTGGTGCTGGCGCTTATGCTGGGCCGCAATATCTGGCTCAACAGCCACGGCGGCAAGCACTAGAGGCTGCGACCGTCACCGCATTTTCCTATCGCAAACAATAGCTTTTACCTTGGGCTTCGCCTGCGTGCGAGGCCCTTTTGCGTGATACCATTTTGACGGTAATAATCGATGGCCTAGATGGTGGTGCGGAGACGCACGAATGCGCGGTTTTCCTGCGCGTTTGGGAGAATCGGGGTGCAAGTCCCCGGCTGTACCAGTAACCGTAATTCCTCTTGGCTCGGGATGTTCGCGTCGCAGATCGGACGGCGCGCCCGAGTCGTTAAGGTTAAGTCGGATCGCCTCCCATCTTGCGTGCGGCTGCGGCGTATGCCGCCGGTGTGCATAGGGCTCTGGAGGGAAGGAGGACCCCGATGGGGGAACTCGAGCGCAACATGCGCGATGACGTGGGGCAGCCTCAAGGCAACGCTCCAAGTACAGACAATGGGGGACAAATGGATATGTTTGTGGACGAGCGCCAGCGCGTCTCGCATCGCCGAGGCGCAATTGCGCGCGGCGTAGCCAAGCGCGGCCTGGTGGCATTCCTGGCCTTCGCGATGGCCTTTGGCACCACGCCGGCTCAGCTGTGGGCCGAGGGCGCCGAGGGCATTGCCGAGGCTGTGGCTCAGGCTACGACGCCGGACGAGGGTGCAGCGCCTGCGGATGGTGCTGCCGACGGTGTCGTTTCTGAAACCGGCTCTAACGCGAGCGATGCGTCGGTTAACGATGGCGCTTCGGCGAATGCCGCAGATAGCAACGGCGTAGCGTCGGACGATTCTGCCGCAGTCGAGGCTCCTACTGCTTCGCCGGATTCATCCGAACAGAACGTCAAAAGTGTTGTAGCCGCTTCCGATGAGGCTGAATCTCAGCCTACCGAAGCCGCAAGCCAAGAGGTCGCGGCCACGTGCTCCGTCGTCGGCACCGACGCCAAGGGCGCCCAGCAGACCTGGGCCGCCGCGCAGCAGATCGCTCTGAAGGAGGGCTCGACCGCGGCCGACCTCTCCGAGCAGCTCTTCAGGCAGGCCGGCCTCAAGGCCGACTACGACCCCAACGGCTCCTGGGGCTGGGCGCTCAACTCGATCACGTCGCCCTTCGACGCGGGCCGCACGCTCGCCTACGACCCGGCGACCGGCGCGTACTGGCAGTTGTTCGTCAACGGCAGCGCCTCCGCGGTCGGCGCCGGCGGCTACACGCTCAAGGACGGCGACTCCGTCGTCTGGTGCTACTCGAAGTACGGTGACCCCGCGCCCGCCAATCAGATTTCCGTTAGCTGCACCGTTGTCGGTCAGGACGCCTCGGGCGCTCAGCAGACATGGGCGCAGCCCACGACAGCTTTGGTGGAAGAGGGCACGACCGCTGCTGATCTTTCCGAGCAGGCCTTTAAAAAGGCCGGCATTGGCGCCAAAACGGGGAAAGGCACGTACGGCTGGTATCTCGAGTCGCTGACTTCACCGTTCAACAAGACCGTGACGCTTTCGAGCGAGAAAGTTAACGAAAACACTTGGAAATTCTGGCAGTTCTTCGTTAACGGTCAGGCGGCCAATGTCGGCGCGGGCAATTACACACTCAAGGCCGGGGACAAGGTTACCTGGGTCTATGGCTTTGATGGAACCATGCCCGGCCAGGTTTCCGTTTCAATGGAGATCATCGGTAAGAAGGATGAGAAGGCGCAGCGCTGGACCGATCCTTCGACGCAGGTGTTTGTCGAGGGCACGACGATCAAGGACGCTTCCGCTGCCTACTTCGATGCCATTGGCATTGAGTCCAAGATGTACGACCAATTTGGTTATTGGGGTGTTCATAGTCTTGTCTCCCCGCTTGATGGCACCGAGCTGTCGGGTGCATGGTCGTTCTTTGTTAATGGCGTTCCCGGGCCTCAGCTCGATAGCGATTACGTGCTCAAGTCGGGCGACAAAATCGTCTGGGCTTACGCCCCTGGCGACACCGTTCCTAATCCCGATGAAGTCGTAGTCGATCCGAGCGCTTCGCGCCCGACCGATTGGAAAGCCGACTGGAGCGGCAATTCCAATGCGGTGGTCAAGAACGTGTCCACGCCTACGGGCACGCTGGCAAGCTCTTGGACGTTCGATTGGAGGGCCTACTCGGGTGCCACGTATCCCAATGCGAGCGAGCCTATTGTCGTGAACGGCAACGTTTACCTTGCCGTGAACAAGCGTTTGCTTAAGATCGACGCCGAGTCGGGCAAGGTGCTTGCCGAGTCGAACCTTCAGACTGCGATTGGCTACACCACGCGTCCGATTTATACGAAAGGCTTGGTCATCGTCCCGCTCGACGGCGGTGCGGTCCAGGCTCTGACGGCCGATACGCTGACGACGGTTTGGGTCACTGACTCTGTGAGCAAATCTGCCCAGTCAAATTCCCAGTTGACGGTCGATGGCAACTATCTCTACGTTGGCACCGTTGATGTCGACTATGGAACGAGTACGTACAATAACGGTCATCTGACGCGTATTAATATACTGACCGGCGCTGTTTCTTGGCAGCATGTTAATGCTGATGAGGGCTACTACTGGACGAGCGCTACAGTGGGCGACGGCTATATTCTGGTTCCGACGAGTGCAGGTACCGTTGAGATGCTGAGCAAGTCGACGGGTGATGTGCTCGGCAGCGTTTCGGTTGGTGCCATCGTCAACTCCAGCTGTGTACTGTCCAAAGACGGCAAGCATGCCTATGTGATCTCGCGTGACGGCAAGCTCCACGTGCTGGCACTGTCGGACGCAAACGCAAGGGCCTCTTCGCGCATTTCCGAAGAACGCGTCATCGATCTTGGTCTTACGGGTTGTGCCTGCATGCCCACGCTGTATGGCAATAAGCTGATTGTCGGTGGCGAGGTTTCTGGCGGTTCGGCGCTGGCGATTGTCGACCTTGATAATGACTTTGCTACGACGTTGGTTTCGTCTGCCGATGGCTCCGTGCTTCCTGCCGGTGGCATTAAGGGCGCACCGCTCGTGAGTGTCCAGGCGGATGACACGTACGTTTATTTCACTGTCAACTATGGTGCGACTTCCGACTATGTGAACTACACCTCGGGCGGTGGCGTGTATCGCTACAAGATGGGTGACGCACAGGCGACCGGTGCGTTTAGCGCGGCGGGACACAACAATTACTGTGACTCGCCGATTGCCTGCGATGCCAAGGGTAACCTCTACTACATCAACGATTCCGGCACGCTTTTCAAGCTGAGTGGTGGCGTTAAGGTCTCGTTTGAGACTGGCGAGGGTTCTAAGGTCGACTTCCAGACTACGGCCGATGGCAAGCTGGTCAAGCCGGCCGATCCGACGCGCGATGGCTATACTTTCGGCGGTTGGTATACCGATGAGGCTTGCACGCAGGCGTATGACTTTAGCGCGCCGGTGACGGCCGATCTGACGCTGTATGCCAAGTGGACCAAGAATGCTGTTAACCCTGGCGGCAATGGCGGTTCTGGCACTAATGGTGGCAACGGTGGCGCTGGCAACGGTTCCGGCGCTGGCGCTGGCGCTGGCACTGGCACGGGTTCCGGCTCCGGCTCTAAGGGCCAGCAGGCCGGCGGCGCTATCGCCCCGGGTCAGAAGCCGGTGACCAAGACGACGGTGTCGACCAAGACCGAGACCAAGGACAACAAGTCCGACAAGAAGGACACCGATAAGTCCGATAAGAAGGACGAGAAGAAGTCTGACAAGAAGGACAGCAAGTCCGATACGGGTGCTGCTTCCACGACCACTGCTAAGAAGTCCTCTAGTGCCTCCGAGCAGGAGGCTGGCACCAACCCGCTCGCTATTGTTGGCGTTGCCGCTGGCGTCATCGGTCTCGCCATCGTCGGCGTGTTCGTGTTCACCAAACGTCGGTAGGTGAGGGCTGTGTCCAATAAATCCAAGGACGCTGACCCCAAGCAACCAGATTCCTCGTTCATTCAGTTCGACGATACAAAGCAACAGGGCGCCGCTTCGGCGGCGTCCGCCCCTCGTCGCAAGGCTCTTCTCGGCGTCCTGACTGCCGCGTGCACCATTCTGATCGTCGTCTCGCTGGGCTTCGTCCATCCTTCCGAGAGCGGCGCCTGGTCCATCGACTGGATCATTCAGGCCGTGACGGGGGAGAGCGTCGTCACCAAGGATACCAAGG
This sequence comes from Collinsella sp. AM24-1, assembly GCF_003470325.1. Classification (NCBI taxonomy): domain Bacteria; kingdom Bacillati; phylum Actinomycetota; class Coriobacteriia; order Coriobacteriales; family Coriobacteriaceae; genus Collinsella; species Collinsella sp. AM24-1. Next base: position 49,958 of record NZ_QRHM01000014.1, read on the forward strand.
CGTCTGGCTCGACTATGACTTCGGGCGAGGCCAGTTCCGAGGACTCCAAGTCATCGAATGATGCAAAAGACGAGTCCAAGGGTTCGAACGACGGCAAGGACGATTCCGAGTCTTCAAACAAGGAATCGGACAAGAACTCGGATAGCAAGAAGTCCGATGGTCAGGACGGCAAGAAGTCTGGCGATAAATCCGCTGCCCAAAATACGGGAGCCGGTGATACTTCCAATGTGTCTGGCGGTGCTTCTTCGGGCGGCGGTCAGTCGTCTGATGGAGCCTCCAGCTCTAATGGCGGCAGCGCTCCCTCGGGCGGCCAGAGCGGCTCGCAGGAGTCCAGCTACGTAACAGTGACGGTTTCGGTCACATCGAGCGCTGTGGGCAATCCTGTGTCTTCTGGTGGCACCTTTACCTTTAACGAAGGCGCTACCGTCTATGATGCCCTGTGCGCGCTGGGCCTTTCCGTTAACGCACATGGCTCGTCGTACGGCACGTATGTCTCCGCGATTGGTGGTTTGGCCGAGAAACAGTACGGTGGCACGAGCGGCTGGATGTACTCCGTCAACGGCACAACGCCCATGACGGCCTGCAGTAACTACGTTCTCTCCAATGGCGACAACGTGGTCTGGTATTACGTTACAGGCTAGGGACCTCGACATAGTGCCCCAGACGGGCGGTTCGGACAAACATCCGGGCCGCCCGTTTTTCATGCGAATGGGACTGGGTCGCCGGGTCTCTCGGCAAACAAAAAAACCGGTTGGAACGGGAATTCCAACCGGTTTTACATTCAAGCAAATAGTGAATCGACTACGACCGTGCGCCCTCGAGGAAGAAGCGGCGGCTGAAGTAGTTGTACCAGGTGACGAGGAACGTGGCGATGGCCTTCATGGCCTGGTAGCCGATGCTCAAAAACGTGACGCCCACAAACATGTACAGGTCGTTGAGGCCCAGGCCGATCACCGACAGGATGGTGAAGATCGTGAACTCGCGCTTGCGGCTCATGCCCTCGCGGTGGTCGAACACGTACTTCATGCTGAGCCAGTAGTTGACCACGACGGACGTGATGAACGAAACCGTGGTGCTCATCAAAAAGTCGAGGTGAAACAGCTCGACGAGCGCAATGAGCATACCCCAGTCGATGCCAAAGGAGACAAGACCCACGACAGCGAACTTGAGGAACTGCTTGGTATGAGGTTGTGCCAGTGCCTTGCGCACGTAATCACATCCAATGCGTTGATGAATCGAGCAGAGGATACTTTAGAGCTTTTGCAAGGGAAACGTAAGGTCTTTGCCAAGAACTATACGAACTCGCCAAATTATCAAGTGCTAATCCGCAAACGTTGAAAATTTGCCCGTAAACGAGCAATGCCCACGAACAACACAGCGCTCGACGCGCGTCATCTGTGGGCATTGTAAAGCTGTAAGGTTGCGAGTTACTTGGTCTCGTCGCCTTCCAGGAAGATCTTTCGGGTCACAAAGTTGTAGACCATGACAAGCGCGGTGGCGCAAATCTTGGCGATATTGGCCTCGAGCCCCAGGCCGGCGTTGAGCGCCAGCACGATGCCGTCGTTGAGTCCCAAACCGATCACAGACAGCACGACAAAGATAATGAACTCGCGGCGGCGGCTCATGCCCTCCTTGTGCGCAAACACGTACTTCATGCTGGCGAGGTAGTTAAAGATGAGTGAGATGATAAAGCCGCTGGTGTTGGCGATTAGGATGTTGAGGCCCAGACCGTAGTGGAGCAGATTCATAATGCCAAAGTCGATGACCGTGGCAATGACGCCGACGACGCCAAACTTCATGATCTGCGCAAGGAGCTTTTGCATGGTACCTGCCTTATGGTGGCGCCGGGGCGCCGCGGGGATGACAAACTCAGCAAGTTTAGCCAATCCCCACGGGTGGTGCTAGGCGCGCTCCTCGATAGCACCGTTTCTATATGCATCGAGCAGCTGGCGCAGGTCCTGGATCTGGCTGCGGATCTTGGCACCGGAATCGGTGTCGCTCACCATGCGGCGACGGTCGGCCTCGTCAAAGCGGTTGGTCTCGCTTTCGATATCGACGTTGCGGGTGAGTGCCTCGGCAACCGTCGTAAAGGCCCGGTGCGACTTGAGGCGGCAGCCGCGCGAGCTCGAGATGAGCGTATAGCCGGCGATACCCGTCTTGGGATGGTAAGCGCGGCAGAAGCCGCCATCGATGACCAGCAGCTTGCCCTCGGCGCGGATGGGCTGCTCGCCCTTGGTGGTTTTAACGGGCGTGTGGCCGTTGATGATGTGGCCAGTCGGTGAACATGCCATGGGCGTGACGCCAAACTCGCGCATGATGTCGTCGCAGACCGAGGGCGACTTGGTAAGCGTAAAGTACGGGTCCATCGGCTCGACCCAGGTGCTCTTATCGGCGATATAGGCGCGCTCAAAGGTACGCACCAGGCGTCCGCTGGCGGGTGAGTTAAAGCCAATCCACAGGTACCACATCCAGTCGAGAGCGTCGCGGTCGCCCACACGCCAGGCGCGGCGGGCGATGTAGTCGCAAAAATCGAGATAATCGCGGCCAGTGTGCCAGGTGCCCAGGCAGTTCATGCTGCTAATGGTGCCGTCTTCGTTGAGTGGCACGCAGCCATGGAACAGCAGGTTGCCGTTGGCAACCTTGTACATCGAGCCGTGGGAATAGAGGAAATCGATATGGCGATGCAGGTGATCGGCGGTGACAAACTCGGACACGAGCTTGTCGATGATGTGCTGCTCCTGAGACGTGAGCGTATAGGGGTCCGCCGGGTCGACGGTGGGGAAGTCGTTGGTCGTGAGCGGCCACACGCTGCCGTCGGCGAGCGTGACCGTGCCGGTGTCGTGTTCGATCTTGTCGAGTAACAGGCGGTCGGTCATGTCGAACTCGGGATGGCGCTGGATAATCTGGCCCTCGAGCTTAAAGAGCAGCACGTTGATGGCCTTGATCAGCGGGGTGATGGACTCGCCGGCGGTGTAGGTGGCATCAGCAAAGGCGACAAGTTCACGCAGCGAGATGCCGTAGTCGTTCTCCAGGATCTCGTAGTTGTCGTAGCGTAGGTTGTTGCGCAGCACCGTGGCGATGCAGGCAGGTTCACCGGCCGCAGCGCCCATCCACAGCAGGTCGTGGTTGCCCCACTGGATGTCGAGTGAATGGTAGGTGAGCAGGCGGTCCATAATCTTGGCCGCGCCGCCACCGCGGTCGAAGATATCGCCCACCAGGTGCAGGTGGTCGACGGCCAGGCGCTTGATGAGCGAGGCGAGCGACTCGATAAAGTCGTCGGCGCTGGCGGTCTCTAGGATGGACTCCACGATGCGCTCGTGATAGCGCACGCGATAGTTGTTCTCGTCCGGATGCGTGTGTAGCAGCTCGTCGATGATGTAGGCGTAATCGCGTGGGATGGCCTTACGCACCTTGGAGCGCGTATAGCGGCTCGAAAGCGAGCGGGCGACCATGATGAGCTGGTCAAGCATCGTCTTGTACCAGGTGGGCGAGTCCTCGCGCTGGCTGCGGACCAGCTCGATCTTCTCGCGCGGGTAGTAGATGAGCGTGCACAGCTCGCCCTTCTCGTCAAAGGAGAGCGTTTCGCCAAAGATTTCGTCGACATGCTCGCGCACGACGCCCGAGCAGTTGTTGAGGATGTGCATAAAGGCTTCGTACTCGCCATGCACGTCGCTCATAAAATGCTCAGTGCCTTTGGGCAGGTTGAGGATGGCCGAGAGGTTGATGATCTCGGTAAACGCGGATTGCTCGGTGGGAAACTGTCTCGACAGCAGGCGCAGATACTTGAAGTCTTGCGGATTGCGATCGAATGCGACCATGAAACACCTTCCGATAGGGCTGGTAAAACTGATAAACAGCGTAAAACGTTTATCAGTATGCGCCGCTTTTGTTTCGATTGGGGATGGGCGGCCGAATTGTTAGCCGAACGGTTTGGTAAATCGATTTAGTGGAGGTAGATATGGCGGTTGAGTGGAGACGATAGAGGGTGTTTTCTCAGATATTTATGCGTGGGGTCGGTGGAAACGATGGTGGTAAAGATGTTCGCTATTTTTGGTTCGATTTGGTAAATAGTGGACATATGTACCGTATGTAGGCTCACTGTGCGATAATTTGCGCAGCAATGAGTAAGGAGCCTCATATGAGTGATTTTGTCCTGACCTGTGAATCCGCCGCCGATCGAACTCGGGAGTTCTTTGAATCGCGCAATATCCCTGTCGTGTGTTTTCATTACGGGATCGACGATGTTGTCTATACGGACGATCTGTATCAGTCGATTACGCCGGACGAGTTTTTTGCCCAGATTGCCGCAGGCGCCATGCCCAAGACGTCTCAGGTGAGCGTGGGTGAGTACGAGGAGTTTTGGGAGCCGCTTGTTGCCGAGGGTAAAGACGTGCTGCACCTGACGTTGTCGTCGGGTATTTCGGGTACGTATGGCTCGGCTTGCGTTGCGGCGCAGATGCTCGCGGATCGCTATCCCCAGGGCGGCAAGGTGCGCGTCATCGATTCGCTGGCGGCGTCTTCGGGCTTTGGCCTGCTGGCGGAATGTGCCGCCGACGTGCGCGATAGCGGGGCTTCACTCGACGAGACGGCTGCCTGGATCGAGGAGCACAAGCTCAACCTGCACCACTGGTTCTTCTCGACCGATCTGTCGAGCTACCTGCGCGGCGGTCGCATTTCGGCTGCGAGCGCGATCATCGGCACGGCGCTTAAGATTTGCCCGCTTATGACGGTCGATTGCGAAGGTGGGCTGTCGCCACGTGAGAAGATTCGCACTAAGAAGCGCGCGATTTCCGAGATGGCTAAGACCATGATGGCACACGTGCAGGACGGTGCGGATTATTCGGGTAAGTGCGTCATGTCGCACTCGGCGTGCCGCGAGGATGCCGAGGCAGTTGCGGCGCTGATTGAGGAACAGGTTCCTCAGCTTAAAGGCAAGATTGAGATCAATAACATCGGTACTCTGATTGGCTCGCATACCGGACCTGGCACGGTGGCGCTCTTCTTTATGGGCGACAAACGCGTGGATTAATTTGCCCCATCACATCGCTGCATGATTGCTCAGACGAAAACGGCCCGCCTCACGTTTGTGGGGCGGGCCAAGATGTTTTGTTAGCGTTTCTTTCCGCGGAAGAAGAAACCGTGCAGTGACGGCTTGAGGCCGCGGTTGGCGCGACGCTCCTCGACGCGCTCGTGGATCGAAGCGACGCGCTCGATGACCTCGTCGGGAATCGGCACGTCGGGATTCATGTTCTCGACCTGGCTGACCTCGGCGGCGGCGACCTGGTCGATAATGGGCACGTCGTCGCGCGAGATAACGGGCGTGGCGTCTTCCTTCATCTTGCGATAACGCTGCATCATGTCGGTCTGTAGCTGCTGGGCCGAAGGCGGCGTCCAGATGATGGCGTTGGCGCCTGCGGCGATGGTTTCACGGATGCTCTCGGGCGTCTTGCCGCCCGGCGCGATGAGCGGCAGGTTGGGATAGTGCTCGCGCAGCTCGCGTAGGACCTGGGGCGTGTTCTTGCCGGCGGCGATGTTGAGAATCTTGGCTCCAGCGCGCACCTTGGCGTGGGCATCGTCGTCGCAGCGAACGACCGTAGCGATGACGGGGATGTCGGCGATGTTGGTGATGTGCTCGACCATCTCGGCGGTGGCGGGGGAGTTGACCACACAGCCCGCCGCGCCCTGCATCTCGGAGACGGCTGCCATCTGAACGGAGCGCTTGCCGGTGGTGGTGCCACCGCCCACGCCTACGAAGACCGGGCACTCGGCGACGGTCAGCAGCGCCTGCGTAATGGCGGGCTGCGGCGTGAAGGGGTAAACGGCAAAGACGGCATCGGCGTTGGAGTTGCGGATGACCGCGACGTCGGTGGTGTAGATGAGCGATTTGATACGACGGCCGAAGAGCGTGAAGCCGCTGGCCTCCTCAATCTCGTCAGGCATGCGAAGGGCCGCCTTGCGCAGGCGCCCGTCGATGGGCAGCGGCTCCATGGGAAGCAGTCCGTTGGGGGTCACGGCTACCTGGGGTTCGGTGAACTCGTCTGCGAGCTCGACCTCGGAGAAATCGACCGAGGCGACGATGTCCTCGTGAACCTCGGCGGGCACATCGATGGGGGCTTGGTCGTTTGCCGCGGCAGGCGTGTCGAAGGAGCTGGTGCCGACGAAGGCGTCGACGCGCTCATTTAGATCGTTGAGGGTATCCATGGAAGCTCGATTCTATGTGATGACGGCCGGCGCGATGCAGCCGGAATTGCGAATGCTAAATCGTTTGACGAGTTGATTTTTCCCCGCCGCGCCATCCGTTAGACCGAAGGGCCGGCGAACGTGAAGGAGCTGTGGTGGCGGGTATTGAGGTGCTATCTTGAATGTCCCGTTTAAAAGAGAGGTGACGCGGTATGGAATTGACAGCAATGTTTAGCTCGATTGGCCTGTGCGTGGGCGCAATCGTTGCCGCCGCGGTCATCTACTTTGTGGTCACGGCCATTAAGGGCAAAAGGGCCGAACGCAAGGAGCGCGCGACGCTTAAACAGCATCGCGACCAGCAGGGCAAACGCGCACGGAGATAGCTTGTTGAGTTTTGGATCCGTGCGCTAGCTGCGTTTTCGGATCAGGGCGATGTAGAAGCCCTCAAAGTCGCGGCTAGGCGGAATGGTGAGCGTGCCGGACAGGCCGTTGGCGATGGCCGATACCTGACCCGCGGCAATGGCCTCGGTTAGGGCGTTGGACTCGATGCGCGGCTCCTCGCCAGCTTCCTGGGCGCGGCGTGCCTCACTTTCGCTTGGCGTGCCGTCGAGGGGGATGAGCTCGCAGTCCATATGCTTGTCGAGGGCCTCTTGCAGGGCGTCCTCGTTTTCCTGCGGCAAGATCGAACAAGTCGAATAGACGAGCGTGCCGCCCGGTTTGAGGGCTCCCATGGCGCGGTCCAGAAGCGCACGCTGCGAGCGGGCGCATTTGACGAGCAGCTGCTCGGTCAGGCCGCGCAGGCTTTTCTCGTTGCCGCTGATGACGGTGCCCGTGCCGGTGCAGGGAGCGTCGAGCAGGATGCGGTCAAAGCGGAAGAACTCGTCGAGCTCGCGTGCGTCGGTGCGCATGACGGGCACGTTTTTTGCGCCTTGGCGGTGGAGGTTGGCTTCGAGCTTCTCGGCGCGGGGAATGCTCATCTCGCAGGCGGTAAGGTGCGCCTGCCCCTGCGTGAGGGCGGCGATCTGCGTCGTCTTGCCGCCAGGGGCTGCGCACATGTCCAGGATGTCCTCGCCTGCCTGAGCGCCCAGGACCAGCGGCGGCATCATGGACGACAGGCTCTGCAGGTAGATTTTGCCGTCGCGGTAGATGTCGAGATCCCACAGATCGGAAACCTGGGCCTCGGGCAGGATGAAGGCGTCTGGGTACCAGGTGACGGGGTTGTGGGCGATGTCGGCGGCATCGAGCGCCGCAGCGATGTCCTCGGCGGTTGCCTTGAGCGTGTTGACGCGCAGCGTGACCGGGCGCGTGGCCGCGGCGCCGAAGCCCTCGATCATGAGCTCGGCATCGGCGGGCGCATAGGCGCCGGCGACCGTGTCGACCATAAAGCGCGGCAGGTCGGCGGCGGAGTGTTGGGCGGCAAGCTGGTCGGAAAGCTCGGTGGCGGCAAACTGCCTGAGCTTGAGCTCGGCCTTGACCTGCTTTTTCTGCTTACGACGACGCGGCTTGGACATCCGTCTTTCCTTCCCATTCCATTACATGTCGAGTGTTTAGTACTGGCTCTCGTGCTTGCTAAAGAAGTCGAAGCGCGGGGGCAGCGGCTTCACGCGGTGCTCGCCGGGCTTCTCGCCCAAGCTCTCCACAAACTCGTCCGTGGAGGCGAAGATGTTGTCCCAGCTAAAGAAGGCGACCGGGTCGACATCAAAGTACTCGCAGATGAGCTCGCAGCCGGCCGGCACAATACCGTGCATCAGGACGGTCGCCACGCGAAGCTCGGTAAAGGCGTCGACGAGCGCCTGCGTCATCGCAGCGTTTGCCTCCTCGCCCTCGAGCTTGTTAGCGGCCTTGGAGGCGTCGCTCCAGCGCTTGTTGGCGGCGCGCAGGTAGTCGTCGCACACGGCAAGCGCGCGGTGCGTCTCGAACTTGTACATAGCCTGCTCAAAGGCGAGAGCTGCCTGCTCGGCGGCTTCGACCACGGTGTCAGAAGCGGCACCGGCGGGGATGCAGCCGTTGCGGTAGGGGCTCTCGTCGCCCTCCTTGATGGCGACGCCGTAGAAGCAGCTGCGGGCCAGGCGGTTGAAGACGCCGGTCAAAAGGGCGCTCTCCTTAAGGGCCGGATCGATAACGCGCTTGTCGTCGCAGGCACGCACCTCGTTGCCGTCCTTGTCCTTGCCGGTCACACGCGTGTCGTATGCCTTGGGGCTAAAGCTCACCGGCTTCTCGGATAGGCCGAGCGACAGCCAGTGCGCGCGCATCTGCTCGCAGGTGTAGTGGTTGAGCAGGTCGTCTGCCGGCGGGGGAGGGGTCTGCGAGGACGAGCTCGCCTTTTTGCCCATGTAGAGCAGGTGATAGCAGGCGCTGACGGTGCTCTGCGTAAGGTCCCAACCCAGGGCCTCCCACATGGCGGTTTGCGCGATGCAGTAGAAATAGATGTTGTCCTGACCGATGAACTGGTAGATCTGCGCGTCGTCCGAGCACCACCAGTCGCGCCAGTCGAGCGAGCTGTGCTGGTAGGTGGGCGCGGGGACCTGCGTGGAATCGGCGGCGGGCTCGCCCATGAGGGCGGCATCCTGGGCGGCGACGCCCTCGGTCACGCCGGCGGCCTTGGCATCGCGTGCGAGCACGGTGCGAGTGTAGCTGATGGGCGCCCACAGGCTCTCGGGCCAGCACCAGCAGGTGACGTCGGTTACGCCGTCAACCTCGGGCACCGGAACGCCCCAGTCGATGTTGCCGGTGATGCGGAAGGGCACGAGCGCCTTGCCGCTGCGGAAGCGCACGCCGCCGTTGGCGAGCACCGCGTGGGCGTCGTCGCGCTCCTTCCAGCTGGGGAAGGTGACGGTAAAGCTGCTCTTGTTGCCCTCGGGCTCCAGCACGGTGTGCTCGGGGAGCTGGTCCTCGACGGCATCGAAGGCCTCGCGGAACTTGTTCTGGATGTAGAGCTGAGCCGGCAGCAGCCACTCCTCCATGGTCTTGGAGACCACGGAGCGAACCTGCGGGTTCTGGGCGAGCTTGGCGGTATAGGTCTTCATAAAGTCGAGGTAGGCGGGTAGGTCGAAGTAGAGGTTGTCGACCGGGCGCAGCTCGGGCACCTCGCCGGTGAGCTGGCTCTTGGGTGCGATGAGCTCTTCGGGCTCAAACTGGTGGCCCAGATCGCACTCGTCGGCATAAGCCTTCTCGGACTTGCAGCCCTGGATGGGGCAGCGGCCGATCACCTGACGGCCGTTGAGGAACGTGCCGGCCTTGGCATCGTAGAACTGCAGCGTGGAGCGCTTGGAGATGGTGCCCTGCTCGTGCAGGCGCTCGATAATCTCGGCGGTAACCTCGTTGTGAATCTGCGCAGCTGGCTCAAGGCCTGAGCCGCCGTAGATGTCGCAGCTGATGTTGTAGTTGTTGAGGGTCGCGGCCTGTCGGGAGTGGTTGGACTCGACATACTCGCCGATGGACTTATCGTAGCCTTCGTTCTCCTTGAGCTTGCGGTAGCTCTCCATGATGGGCGAGCCGTAGCAGTCGGTGCCCGAGGTGAAGATGACGTTCTCGCGGCCCAGGCGGTCGCGCAGGAAACGGGCGAAGAAGTCGGCCGGGACAAAGACGCCGCCAACGTGGCCAAAGTGAAGGCCCTTGTTGCCGTAGGGCTCGCCGGCGGTAACGATGGCGCGGCGCGGCCAGCTGGGACGGTCGTTCATGGAGTATTTGGATGCCATGGGACTCCTTCGCATATGGTGAGAGCGCGGCCGGGCGCGGGGCTCGGCGGCGCGGTGGTCAATTCGTGCATATCGTTCGACATTATCGCACATGCGGACGGGTACGTGGCAGGGGCGCTATCCTAAGATGCTATGAATGAGATTTCCAACATACATGCGTTTGAAGACGAGGATTTTCTGCACGCTTGCTTCGTGTGGGGGATGGTCGTAGTCGGCGTGTTTGCCGTGTGCCTGGTGCCGGTGTTTATGCTGCTGGGCGGGCCTGCAGACTTGGATGCTGCTGATGCGGGCGGCTGGACGGCAGTCGTGGGCTGGATAGTCGGCTTGGCTGCGGTCTCAATGGCGTCGTTTGCCGTGCACGAGCTGGTGCACGGTGTGTTTTTTAAGCTGCTGGCGCTCGCGAGTGCGCACGTGACTTTTGGAGCGAACCGTGAGACGTGCATGATCTATGCCTGCGCCGAGGGGATTGTGTATTCGCGCCGGCGGTACATGGCGGTTTGCCTGGCGCCGACGGTTGTTGTGACGGCGGCGTTTGCCCTGGGATTTGCGTTTTCGGGGTATCCGCTGCTGTGCTACCTGGCGGCTGGTTTGCACCTTTCGGGATGCACGGGCGACTGGTATTACGTGCGGACGATCCTGCGCGACCGCCGCATTGCCGCCTGCGAGGACACGTCCTTTGGCGTGCGCTTTTTCGGGTGAGGAGATGTTGATGAGGCCGTTGTTGTTGCACGCTTGCTGTGCGCCGTGTTCGCTTGAGCCGGTTCGCCTGCTGCGCGAGGAGGGGTTTGAACCCACGATCTGCTGGACCAACCCCAATATTCAGCCGCGCGATGAATGGCAGCGTCGTTTGGACGAGCTGCGCCGGTGGTGTGCCGATGGCGACATCGAGCTCATCGAGGCCGGGGAGGACCGCGAACGCTGGGAAACCGGCGTGGCTCCGTTGGGTGCCGATCGTCCCCGTCGCTGTCGCGCGTGCTATGCCTTGCGCTTGGCCGAGGCATGCCGCGTTGCCCAGGAGCGCGGGTTTGAATATGTGGGTACGACGCTCGCCGTATCGCCGTATCAGCTGTTCGATACCTGCAATGATGTGCTTGAGCGCTTGGCTGCCGCCCGCGGTCTCACTCCGGTCATTCGCGATTTTCGCCCGTATTACCCCGAGGCGACACGCCGTTCGCGCGAGCTGGGCATGTATCGGCAGAACTACTGTGGTTGCCGCTTTTCTGCTGTCGAGGCGGCCATGGACCGCGCCCGCATCCGCGACGAGCGCAAAGCCGCCAAAAAGTAGTTCGTTTGGGACGTCAGCCTGCTAGGATGTAGAGCGGACTTTAGCTATATAAGGAGTATCCGACGTGTCTATGCGTACCGATGATTTTGACTACAACCTTCCTGAGGAACTGATTGCCCAGGCTCCTGCCGAGCCGCGCGACTCCTGCCGCCTGCTGGTGGTTGATCGCAAAGGCTCCGAGACAGGAACGCCGCTAGAGCATGGCGGTACCGTTGAGCACCGCATCTTCCGCGACATTATCGACTATATCGAGCCGGGCGATGTGCTCGTCATCAACCAGACGCGCGTGATGCCGGCCCGTCTTATCGGTCGCAAGGCTGGCTCGGGCGGTGTGGTCGAGACGCTGCTGCTCAAGCGCCGCGAGGATGTTGACCCGCTGGGTCACGTTTGGGAGTGCCTGGTCAAGCCGGGCAAGCGCCTGAAGCCCGGTGCTCAGATTGAGTATCGCGCCGGTGGCGCCCATGCGCCCGAGGGGGCTCCCGTGGTGCTGATGGCCGAGGTCATCGACTTTGTCACCGATAGCCGCGGCGGTCGTCTGGTGCGTTTTGAGCCGGCCGGTTGCAATGCCGCCGGTGACCCGCGCACGCTCGACGAGGCCATCCATGCTGCCGGCCACGTGCCGCTGCCGCCTTACATTACCGATTACGAGGGCGATCCCGAGAAGTACCAGACCGTCTACGCCATGAAGGAGGAGCACTCGGCTGCCGCTCCTACGGCGGGTCTGCATTTTACGCCCGAGCTTATGGCCGCTATCGAGGCCAAGGGTGCGAAGTTTGCCGCCGTCGAGCTCGAGGTGGGTATCGATACCTTCCGTCTGGTGGAGGAGGACGACCCCACGCAGCACGTGATGCACACCGAGCGCTACCACGTGTCGCAGGAGGTTGTCGACGCCGTGCATAAGGCTAAGGCCGAGGGGCATCGCGTGATTGCTGTCGGTACCACCGCAGTGCGCTCGCTCGAGAGCGCCTTTGACGCTGAGGCACCGGTGTCCGATCCGGCCGTGACGGCGCGCTATTTTGAGGGCCGCGAGGACGGGGCCGATACACTTGGCCGCGGTGACATCGTGGTGCGCGAGAACGCCACGACGCAGCTCTACCTTATGCCCGGCTCGACCTATCACGTGGTCGACGCGCTGATCACAAACTTCCACGTGCCGCGCTCCACGCTCATGATGCTCGTGAGCGCGCTTGCCACCCGCGACCAGATCATGGATGCCTACGCCGCCGCCATCGAGGAGCGCTACCGCTTCTTCAGCTTTGGTGATGCGATGCTCATTTGTTAGTTACGCGGTTCTACGAACCGCGTAACGGCTCGACGCTGCAAACCCGCCAGAGCGGCAATCTGCCTTTCAACT
>NZ_QRHM01000015.1:0-13214 GCF_003470325.1 Collinsella sp. AM24-1
AGATATATTGCCAGACCGGAGGGCCCCCGTGGGCGGGAATCGCGCACTCCATATTTTGTTCACAAATGAATAGATCCCTCAGTCGCGTCACTGAGGTTAAAACTGAAGCATTGGCTTCTGATATTGGCGATGACCAGCTGTTTTATGAGTATTGAGACATCGGTCATCTCTGGAGCGCTACTTTACTCCAAAGGCATCAGCTATTTGTTACCCATCGGTAAAAGGCGGGTTTTGTTCGCCAAGCGTTCTTATATATAGATAGATACGGGTTCGAACCCGTGCACCGGCAACAAAAAAGACGGCCAACCGAAGTTGACCGTCTCAACAATCTTTGGGTGGGCCGTCAGGGGTTCAGCCTGCTTCGCAGGCGGCCGCTGCGGCGCTTTCGCGCCTTGCGCGCTGCGCTGGCAAACGCTCACGCGTTTACTCAGCTCCGCGCCCTTTCGGGTTCGAACCCGTGCCGCGGTAACAAAAAAGCGGCCGGCATCCGCCAGTCGCTTTTCTATTCTATGGTGGGCCGTCAGGGGTTCGAACCCTGGACCTTGGGATTAAAAGTCCCCTGCTCTGCCAGCTGAGCTAACGGCCCGCGGGTGGCATTGTACCACGGTCTGGGACTATTCCCAACTCCATTGGCCGTTCTGGAAAATCACAACTTCACGTCCATCAGGCGTAATGCCCGTAATATCGATGTCGTCCGTGCCGATCATAAAATCGACGTGCGTGCTCGAGACGTTAACGCCATGCACCAGGAGCTCCTCCTTGGACATGTCATACCCACCCTCGATGCATTCGGGGAAACCGACACCTAGCGCGAGATGGCAGCTAGCGTTCTCGTCATAGAGCGTATCGTAGAACAGAACACCACTTTCGCGGATCGGCGTGTTCTTGGAAATGAGCGCGACCTCTCCCAGGTGAGCAGCGCCCTCGTCAGTCTCGATGATACTTGCGAGCGTTGCCTTGCCCACGCGGGCGTCGTAGTCCACCACGCGGCCGCCCTCGAACTTAATCCAAAAATCGTCGACTTTATTGCCGTGGTGGATGAGCGGCATGGCCGAGTACACGATACCGTCGGCGCGCATGCGATCGGGCGAAGTGAAGACTTCCTCGGTGGGAATGTTGGGGAAGAAGGGATGCCCTTCGGGCGTCTTGCCCTTGCCGCCGGCCCACTCGTGACCTTTCGTCATGCCAATCGTCAGATCGGTTCCATTTGCCGCGGTGTAATGCAGGTAGTCGAAACGATTGTCGTTCAGGAAACGCAGGTTCTTTTCGAATGCGGCGTCATGGAGTTCCCAGTCGCTCTCTGGGTCCTGGCCATCGGCGCGCGCGGTGTGCAGAATCGCATTCCACAGCTTATAGATTGCAACCTCATCGGCGTCTCCTGGGAACACCTCGCGCGCCCAAGCCACGACCGGAGCGCCGGCGATGCACCACGGATTGATGTTGTAGTCCAGTCCACGGCGGAAAACTTTGCACTGCGTGTTCCTTGCCTTAGAAGCTGCAGCGGGCTTAGCGGGATCGATGCCCTTGAGGGCCGCAGGATCCGCACCCTCAATAAAGACAAAGCAGGCACCATCCTGGGCCAAGGAATCCAGCTGCATGCGCTTCCACTCGGGTGTCTGCTCAAAATAGCTTTTCTCGACATGCTCGTACGTAAGCCTTGTCACAGCATCATCGGCCCAAATGACCGTCACGTGGCCAGCACCAGCGTCATAAGCCTCGGCAACCACCACGCGCGCAAATGACGCGCACTCGACGGGAGACTGAACGACGACCTCCTGGCCGGGCTTAACGTTTACACCTTTGCGGACAACGAGACGCGCATAGTTTTTAATCTTGGGCTCCAGGGACTTCATGCCCTCCAGAGCCTCTTCGACCGTCAGGGCAGCTCGAATCATGTGCCACTCCATCTATCTATAGAACAGTAAAAAGGCGCGCCGCAAAAACGACGCGCCTTATATCTTAGCGATAAGTATGTATGCAAACGCTACTTCTTCTTGGAGTCCTTCTTGTCCTCCTCGGCAGCTGCGCGCTCGATAAGAGCGTTGAGCTTGTTCTCGGACATGCCCTCGGCCTGCGCGCGGTACATGTTGCGCAAGGGACGAATACGAGCGAAGTCGTAGATAAAGTCACCTAAGATGATGACATAGGACAAAACAATGCCGACCATCTGGACGGGACTGGACACCGTGCCGCCGGGAGCGAAGTAGAGCGAAGCCCAAATTGCCACGACGAGTACCATGCCAATGGCGAGCACAATCCACCAGATGCGACGGCGCTTGGTGTAGTCCTCGTCCTGCTTGAGGAGGATATTCGACACCGTATAGATGCGGTCCTCCTTGGCGCGCTGCTTAGCCTTGCGGGCGCGCTTCTCCTCTTTAGAGAGGCCCTCGAGGTTCTCGCCCTTCTCGAGCTCTTTGCGGCGTGCCTTAGACGAAGCCGGCACGACGCGAACGGAGCTCGCTGCTTGGCGGGCGGGCTTAGCAGATGCGGCAGACTTGCGCGCAACCCCGGTAACTTCGTGGGATTGCGTGCGCTTGTTCGTGGCGCTACGGGTACTCACTTATGCGTTCTCCTTCATGCTTGTGAACTGGGAGCCCGTGATGATCTGGAAGGCCTCGCGATAGCGCTCGGACGTGCCATCGATGACCTCGGCGGGCAGGTGCGGGGTCTCCCCCGTCATATCCCAGTTGGCCTTGAGCCAATTGCGGACGAATTGCTTGTCGTAGCTAGGCTGGATCTTGCCCTCCTCGTAGCTGGCAGCAGGCCAGAAACGGCTGGAGTCGGGCGTGAGGCACTCGTCGATCAGCGTGACCTTGCCATCAATAACACCAAACTCGAACTTGGTGTCGGCAATGATGATGCCACGGGTCGCGGCGTACTCGGCAGCGGCCTTGTAGATCTTGAGGGAAAGGTCGCGAATCTGCGCGGCGATGTCCTCACCCACGATCTCGCAGCAACGCTCGAACGAAATGTTCTCGTCGTGGTCGCCGATCTCGGCCTTCGTGGACGGCGTGAACAGCGGCTCGGGAAGCTTGGAGGCCTCGGTCAGACCCTCGGGCAGCTGAATGCCGCAGACGGTGCCGTTCTCGTCATAGGTCTTCTTGCCCGAACCGGTCAGATAGCCGCGGACGATGCACTCGATAGGAATCGTCTGGGCCTTCTTGACCAGCATGGCGCGGCCTGCGAGGTAGTCACGATACTCGGCAAACTCCTCGGGGAAATCCGCCGGATCGATGGAAACGAGGTGGTTGGGAACGATATCGGCAAACTTATCGAACCAGAATGCCGAGATGCGGTTGAGCACCTCTCCCTTAAACGGAATCTCGTCGGGAAGAATGAAGTCGAACGCAGAAATGCGGTCGGTGGCGACCATCAGCAGGTTTTCGCCGGCATCGTAGATATCACGAACCTTGCCACGGGAATCCGGACGACGCTCCATCGTTGTCACGTGAGTCACTCCTTACCTAAATACGACAGAAATGCGGGTTCTTTCCCGCATGTTTTCGCAAACTCGGAGCGGCAGGGACGCGGCCCCTCCTTCACCGAATAGCGAAAAGCTAGTGCTCCATTGTAGTAGATGCCGCGTCCGCCGTGTGCTCGCGGGGCAGATGAATTGTAAAAGTCGTACCCTTTCCAAGCTCCGACTCCACGGATATGTAGCCATGGTGACGCTCGACGATCTGCTTGGTCACGGCGAGGCCAACGCCCAGGCCGCCAGCTTCGCGGGCGCGGCTGGCATCGGCGCGCCAAAACCGCCCGAAGATGCGCGACAGATCGTCCTTGGCAATACCGATACCGGTATCCGAAACGGCAATACTGACATGCTTGCGGTCACTGAGCACCGACACCACGACCCAACCGCCCTCGGGGGTGTAGCGCATGGCGTTGCTCATGAGGTTGATGACGCATTGCGTGATCATGTCGGGATCGGCTTCGACGACATCGTCGTGCCCCTGGGTTTCATCTGCAAAGCGAAGACGAAGGTCACGGTCGGCAAACAGACGCTCCTGGCCGTTCACAATCGATCGCACGAACGGAACCATGTCCACCGGTTCTAGATTGAGCGGAGCCGTGCTGTTTTCCATACGCGATAGGTCGAGCATCTGCTGCACCAGACGAGCCAGGCGACGCGTCTCGGAAGCGACCGTCTCCAGGTGTTCGTCGTCGGTGGGATACACACCGTCTTGCATGGCCTCGACCGTTGCAAGCATGGCCATGAGCGGCGTGCGCAGCTCGTGTGCAACGTCTGAAGTCAGGCGCTTCTCGTGCTTCATATCTTTCTCGAGTGAGGTGGCCATCTCGTCGAAGGTCTCTCCCAGCTGATCGATCTCGTCATCACCGCGCAGTCCCGTGCGAGCCGACAGGTCGCCGTCACGGATTTGCTTTGCGGTACTGGTGATGCGATGAATCGGCTTGGTGAGCATGCGCGACACGAGCGATCCGATAACGACCGAAATGCAGATTGCAACAACCGCGGCGAGGGCCATGGCGTTAAAGGTCTTCTCCCTAAACGCAGAGTCCGCCTTGGTGAGCAGCGCGTCGGAGCCGATGGCCCACAGCTTTACCTGTCCGACATGCTCGCCGGAAGACGTTACAATCTCGACGTTAGCAACGCTATCGGAGTCGGTTGGAGCAGACGAGACCGGGCTATGCGATGCCCTCTTGCCGCTCGTGTCGTCGGTCGTAGCCTGGTTTTCGCGTACATCGGCGGTGGCGCTTGCCGAGGGCCAGGAATCGTCATAAACGATCACGCCCTTTTTATTGACGACCTGCATACCCAGATCGTCGGAAACCAAACTCGACGTTGCGACCGTGCGCAGTTCCCCCGCGGTCCAAGAGCCGTTTTCCTCATATGAGGTTGCCAACTTCTCGGCAGCGGAATTTGCGATTTCGACGATATTGGAGCGTGTGTAATCCGAAAAGACCGTGCCCCACACAACAGAGACAACGCCCACCAGCACCAATACTGTCATGAGCGATGTCAGAGCAAAAGCAAGTGCCATGCGCGAGGGATAGCTCATCGTTGGCCGTGAATCGGAACGAGGCGTGTTCCAACTAGCCTTGGAACCCGCCTCGCTCTCCTGCTTGTGCTTTTGTCCGATTTCAAAGCGCGCAGGTGTCATATGTGATTTCCCTATTTCTCGTCCGACTTATCGATCTTGGCCGGAGCCTCGAAGCGATAGCCGACACCATGGACGGTGTAGAGCCACTTGGGCTTCTTGGGATCATCGCCCAGCTTGGCGCGAAGATTCTTCACGTGGCTATCGATGGTGCGCTCATAGCCCTCAAAGTCATACCCGAGCACTTTCTCGACCAGCTCCATGCGGTTATACACACGGCCGGGATGGCGGGCGAGCGTGGTGAGCAGCTTGAACTCGGAAGCCGTCAGATCGACTTCCTTGCCCTCGACCAAGATCTTGTGGCCCGAGATATCGATGACCAGATCGCCGAAGTCGAGCACCTCGACGGCGGGCTCGTCGGCCTGATGGGCACGGCGGAACAGAGCGCGAACGCGGGCGACGAGCTCGCGCGGCGAGAACGGCTTAATCAGATAGTCGTCGGCGCCGAGCTCAAGACCGATAATACGGTCCTCGATCTCGCCCTTAGCCGTCAGCATGATGATGGGGACATCCGAGGTATCGCGAATGGTGCGGCAAACGCGCTCGCCGGGAATCTTGGGGAGCATAAGGTCGAGCACGACCAGGTCGAACTGATGCTTCTCGAACTCCTCGATCGCGGACTGGCCGTCGCCGACGCCCACAACCCAGTAGCCTTCGCGCTCGAGATAGGCAGCGACGGCGTCACGGATTGCCTTCTCATCCTCGACCAGCAGAATCTTTTTTGCATCTGAAGCCATAACACGGCCCCCCCCTGTCTCAATTAGCTAAGAACAAGCCCATTTTAACGCACCTGAACCCGCCGGATGCCGCTATGACGCGGCAGCTCGGCGGGCGGTACTCACAATTACAACGCGTTTATTCCCCTGTTGGCGCCTTTTTAACCCCTCTAAGCTTAAAGAGAGAACAGGCGTGCAGTGACCGTCTCTGGTATACCCTGGCTGTTGCGCACCGTGGCGTACGTAAGGAATGAGTCCGATTTTCCCGCCGTAGCTGGATAATCGCCATACTCCAAAGCGCGGTCGGGCGACAGCAGTGAGCCATAGGTCTTGGCAGAGGTGTCGATCAGGAAATGCGACGCCTGTACCTTAACAAGGTATTTATTCTTCTTGCCAGCCGCACATGCGAGCGGCTCGCGTGACAGAAAGAGGTACGGCCCTCCCTCATTACCGATATACGTGCCCATATTGCCCAGGCTGCCCACGCCACTATAGGCCGCCTCGATAGAAAACACGAAGGTATCGCCCATATACACGGCCTCGAAAGGCGAGACTGACGAGGGAAGGACTAGCTGGGCACGCTTGGTGTTGTTGCCGTCGGTCAGATCGATTGCCGTTATGCCGTAGTAGACGCCCTCGTCGTTGCGGACACGCGGCGAGATGGTCAAAATGCCGTCGCTCGCGCGCGGGGCCGATGCAAAGCGGCCCGTCGATTTCCAAATTGTCTCGGCCTTGGATTCATCAAGCGAGCGACGATAGCAAAACGAATCACTACTCGTTTTATTGCCGCCTGCCGAAGGCATTTTATACCAGATGACTGATGACCCGAACGCCGTAAACAGGGGCGGATCATAGTCCTTGCCACCTCGATCGAGCTCAACCGCATCGCCAGAGAGCGAAGCGCCCGACAGATTTTGAGCGTAGAGCTTCCACGATGAATTGGCAAAGTTCATCTCAACCCACGCGAATACGCCGTCGCCGGCGCGGACATCGTAGAATGCATATCCCGTGCCCTCGACAGGATCCTCGATTAATGTGGTAAGCGAGCCATCGCCCAGGTTGAGCACACCGAGCGTGTTGGCGTGCAGTGCCGATGCGGGCGCCATCATCGCCGCGGCGTAATCGCCGTCGCAGTAGTACAGCAGCGTACCCAGAGGCAGCGTCCACGACGCCGCCGGCTCAAGATCGATGTCGACTGCCTCGTACTCATCCGTAATCGAGATGATTTTGGAATCGTCCTTGATAACCTGCGGCTCGCCGGCAGCATCATCGCTGGTACCCGGTTTTTTCGAGCATCCGGCAAGCACCGTGGCAGCGCCCGCGGCAGCCCCACCGAGTACAAAGCCGCGACGCGATATTCCGTTCTTGATGTGATCGGCGATACCCATTAGGCGATCTCGGCGCGAGCGGCCTCGATAGCGCGCGTAAGCTGGTCGGCGCAGGAGGTCTTTTTCATACCGCAGGTATTACCGGCGAGAACCTCGATTACGCGATCGGCAGGAGCGCCCTCGACCAGCTTAGAGATTGCCTTGAGATTGCCGTCGCAGCCACCGGTAAACTCAACGCCCATCACCTTGTTGCCGTCATCGGAAAGGTCAAGGTGAATATTGCGAGCACACACGCCCTGAGGCTTGTAATCAAACGAAATCATGCGATCCCCTCTCAGAATGTTATTCGAGACGACTATTATCCCCGTCTTTCCCTAAATGCAACGAGGCGCTTCGCCGGCAACACACATTACCAGCAAAGCGCCCTAAAAAGCTAACGTTATGCCCGAACCTACTCGAAGCTCAGCTGCTCCAGACGATCAAAGACCGTGTCGATACGGGTGAGGAAGTCCCACGGATCAAAGATCTCGTCGAGCTTTTCCTTGCTGACGGTGCAGCGCGGGTCAGCCTCGAGACGCTCCTTAAAGGTAGGGCCGGAGACACAATCCTGTACCTCGTGCCAGGTTGCCATGGCGTTCTCCTGCACAATGGCGTACGCGTCCTCGCGGGTGATGCCCGTGTCGACGAGGGCGAGCAGCACCTTGGAGGAGAAGATGAGGCCGCGGGTCTTATTGAGGTTGGCCATCATGCGGGCAGGGTACAGCTGCAGGCCGTCGATAACGCGAATGAGGCACTGGAACATGTGGTCGAGCGCGATGAAGCTATCGGCCTGGGCGACGCGCTCGGCAGAGGAGTGCGAAATGTCACGCTCGTGCCACAGGGCGACGTTGTCGAAGGCAACCTGCGCGTTGGCCTTCACGACGCGCGACAGGCCGCAGACCTTCTCCATGGTGATGGGGTTGCGCTTGTGTGGCATGGCTGAGCTGCCCTTTTGGCCCTTACGGAACGGCTCCTCGGCCTCGAGCGTATCAGTCTTCTGCAGATTGCGAACCTCGGTAGCGATGCGCTCGCAGGTGGCCGCAGTGGTGGCAAGAACGCCGGCGAGATAGGCGTGATGGTCGCGGCTGATAACCTGCGTGGACAGCGGGTCGTGAACCAGGCCCAGGTGCTCGCAGACGTACTCCTCGACGAACGGCTCGATGGAGCTGTACGTGCCGACAGCGCCCGAGATGGCACCAAAGGCAACGTTCTTGCGAGCGTCCTCAAGACGATCGAGATCGCGCTTGAGCTCCCAGGCCCAAGAGCCAAACTTCATGCCAAAGGTCATCGGCTCGGCATGGATGCCATGAGTACGGCCGGCGCAGAGCGTGTTGCGCTCCTCAAAGGCGCGACGCTTGCAGATCTCGCCGAGTTTTTTGACGTCCTCGATGATCAGGTCGCAGGCCTGGGTGAGCTGGTAGCACAGGGCCGTGTCGCCCAGATCGGAGCTGGTCATGCCATAGTGAACCCAGCGGCTGGGCTTGGGGTCGTCCTCGGGAACATCGGCATCGATGTACTCCTTCATGTTGGTCAGGAAGGCAATGACGTCGTGGCGCGTGACTTCCTCGATCTCATCGACCTTCGCCTTCTCAAAGTTGGCATGGTCGCGGATCCACTGGGCCTCGTCTTTGGAAATACCGATCTTGCCGAGCTCCGCCTGGGCCTCGCAGGCCAAGACCTCGATCTCCTGCCAAATGGCGTACTTGTTCTCGAGGGAGAAAATGTGTCCCATCTCCGGGCGGGTATAGCGATCGATCATAGCGGCTCCTTTTTGGTTATTGGCACGTTGGTCGTAACCCATCCATTGTACCGTGCGCAGGTGCAAGTATGGGCAGCAGGCATTAACCTAACATTTTGGAATTGGAGCGAGCAACGGGACGTCCGCGTTATTTGCTTCGCAAATCCGCACCGGCTTCAGTGGCATACCGAGACCCGAGGAAGTGCGGGGGCAAAGCAGGCTGAATCTACCATTCCCAAAATCTTCCTTGCTCCATGGAGCGGGCAACGGGACGTCCGCGTATTTGCTTCGCAAATCCGCACCGGCTTCAGGCGCCTGTCGGCGCCTTCGCCTGCTCGCTACAAACGCTTCGCGTTTGCTTTACGCTCGCACCCTGTCGGGTTCGAGTCCCGGCGCTTTATTGAAAAAAGCACGGCACCGTAATGGTGCCGTGCTTGTGCTTCTGGCTGGAGCGGGCAACGGGACTCGAACCCGCGAGTGTCAGCTTGGGAAGCTGATGCCTTACCACTTGGCGATGCCCGCATATGTGGGGGATAGTATAACGCGGTTGTCTTGTTCGATACAAGGGTGTCGATGCTTGTTTTAGCTGTGGAGAATCGTTTGAAAACCGCGCCAATTGTGGAGATGAGGACCTTTGTCTTTCTTTTCTTACCATCTTCTACCTGCATTTTTATCTGATTGTTGTATTTGAGCTCGATTTGTCAGAAATCGGGCAAGCTTTTGGTCAGGCTCCGGTACTTACCCGCATGAACCTCGGGGGTAGCCTCATCCTACGCGTCGCAACCTCCCCATGCGGCGCACGAGGGATAAGGAGCAGCCATGTCCAACGCACCCACGCACTCTGTCCACAGCGCAATCGCAACAGGTCCGCTGCTCCTGCTCCTCTTCCTGCTTTTCGGCTGCCTGACACCGGGAGCCGCATTTGCCGTCGATGGCTACGATCAGCTCGGCTTCCGCACTATTAGCGATGATTGTGGGCCCTTCTTCATCGGCAAGTATGAAGCTCAAGACGCCTCGATTGCCTACTGCATGAACCAGGAGCGCCCCGGCCCCACCAAGCCGGGCGGCCCATGGCTCAACTTTGATCAAGGCTGGGTGTGGCTCGACGACGAGTTCGCGGCAATCGTTTGTCACGGATATCCTACCGCCACGTCGTTTGGCGGTTACCATCTTTCACCCGATCGCGCCCGCGCCGCAACCCAGCTTGCCGTATGGATGCTCAACGGCACTACCCATGTCGACGGTACTTACTCTTACACGACCGCTCAGGGCAAAACCAAGAGTGGGCACTTTACCACTGACAATGAAGTCGTGGCGGCGGCGCGGTGGCTCCACGACAGCGCAAAATCAGGAAGCATCAAAGCCGCTCCGCACCGCGCGCGACGCTATCTAGGAGCCGTATCGGGCGGCAGCAAACGTCAGGACATGCTCTATGTACTGCCGGCGGTCTCTGTTTCCTTCAAAAAACAGTCTGCAAACGCCGCCATTACCAGCGGAAACAATACTTATCAGTTTGACGGGGCAACATTCGATATTTTTGAGAGCGCCAGCGGCGCGCATGTCGGCACCATCCAGATGGACAGCAACGGTCGGGCGCAAGCAACACTTCTGCCCAACACGGCATACTACCTAGTTGAAACGAAGGCGCCGGCCGGCTATGTCCCCCGTCGTGATCGCATCGCCTTTACCACGGGGAATGACGGTGGACAGGTCGCCATTGATGAACAGCCCGGCACCATCAACCTGCGTATCGTAAAACTCGATGCCGCGACGAATGCCGGCCCCCAGGTGGGATCTTCACTCGCAGGAGCAGAGTTCACGTGTGTGTCGCAATCAACCCCTGGATGGGCGCAGATCCTCACGACCGACGAAAGCGGTCGGGCTACCCTCGTCGATGTCCCCTTAGGAACCTTTACCATCTACGAATCAAAAGCCCCCGAGGGCTACCTGCCATCCAACGACAGCTGGACCTATACCGTTGGAGCCGACCAGCTCGGCGATTCAGGCGTAGTCGAGATCGAATCTCGCATTTCCGATATCCCCATTGCGTTTGACCTTGAGATTTCCAAATTCAAGGATTACGGCAATAGCGACCAATCCGGCCTGGAGCAACCGGCGGGTGGTGTTGTCTTTGAGGTTGTCAGCAACAGTTCTCAGCAGGTTGTTGGCACACTGACCACAAACATCTATGGCTTTGCATCCACCAAAGATCAGCCCGAAGCATGGTTCGGCACAGGCAAGCGACCCGCCGGTGTCCACGGAGCTGTCCCATACGACCGTGCCGGCTACACGATTCGCGAGGTTCCGGAAACCGTCCCCGAGGGTTTTAAACGTGCAGGGGAATGGACCGTCGGGGCCAATCAGATTTCCAACGGCGCCGAGCTTCAATATATCGTGGACAACCACGCGCTGTCGACGCATCTCCAGATTGTAAAACGCGATGCCCAAACAGGCGCTTCTGTTCCACTAGCCGGATTCACCTTCCAACTCCTCGACAGCAAACACGAACCCGTCTCACAAACTTGCTGGTATCCAGCACATAACGTAATGGACACCTTTACGACTGACGCGACCGGGACCGTCACACTGCCCGAATCGCTCGTGCCGGGCACCTATTATGTACGCGAAACCTCGGCCAAAGAGCCCTATCTTGTCGGCGAGGAGATCGAGGTAAACATACCCGCCGACATGAACCTAACGCCCGTTGCAATCGCCTCGTATTATGACCACGCCGCGACCGGAAACATCAGGATCGTTAAAACCGATGCCGTAGACGGCAGCAGGCTCGCGGGCGCCATCTTTGAGATCCGTGCCTCGGGTGATATCGTGCGCCCCGATGGTAGCATTGCCGCGATCGACGGTGAGACCGTCGCGACCGTCGCGACGGATGAAACTGGCGAAGCACGCGCAGACAACCTGCCGCTGGGATCTGGTACCGCGCGCTACGAGGTTGTCGAGACTCAAGCGCCGACCGGCTTCTTACTCGACCGGACGCCCCATATCGTAGACCTCGCTTATGCCGACCAGAAAACGCCCGTTGTAGAAGCACGGCTTAACGTATCCGACGATTACACCAAGGTTGATATCTCCAAGGTCGATGCAAGCGGTGAGCAGGAAGTGGAAGGCGCACAGCTCACCTTATATGGTCCCGATAAAACCGAAATAGACTCCTGGACCTCATCCGACAAGCCGCACCGCGTCGAACATCTTGCACCTGGCACCTACTCGTTGCGCGAAATGATGTCTCCGCGGACCTATGACCTTGCCGAGGAGATAACGTTTGAAATAAAGGATACGGGAGAAGTCCAATCCGTCGCGATGAAGGATGCACCCATCGAGATCAAGGGGCAGGTCGACAAGCGTCAGGAACTTGTCCAACCTATCGAAAAGGGCCTGTTGGCTAACGGCGATGGTAAAAACCGCGCCGCGACGCAAACCAATAGTGATGGGCTTTTCTCCTATACCATCGATGCTCGAAACGATTCCGCTACTTGGGTTGATGAGTTTACGATTACCGATGATCTTGAGTGCGCCAAAGACGGCACAGCGAGATTCATCTCAATCGAAACCCCCGTCGCCATCGGCGACCTCAACGGCCTGTGCAACGTATGGTATCGCACGACGCCGTTGGACTCGACAGACGTCGATGAGCCGGCAAACGCGACACTTGACGATGGGCACGAAAATCCTTGGCTTGAGTCCGACGAAGTAAAAGAGAGCCTGGGTGAGGACTGTCGCCTCGTCGATTACGACGGTTGGCACCTCTGGAAGGCGGATATCTCGACCACGGAATCCACCACACTCGAGGCGAAAGAACTCGACCTTGCATCCAATACCGTCGTAACGGGCATTCGAATTGAATACGGTGCGGTAGCCGCCGACTTTACGACTCGAAGCGATGCGGATTCTTGGACCCGCGATGATCTCAAAGATGAGCACGACGACCTTGACGATGCCAAAGCAATCCTTGGCACAGACGCTCGGGGCGCAGTCGTACACATGCAGGCAACGTCGGCTTATACGCCCCAAACCGCACTCACCAACAGCGCGCGCGTCGATCTTTGCCGCAACGGTGGCGGCGATAAACTTGAGTCACATGACGAGGACAGCGTCATTCAACGCTGTACCCTACCGCAGGACCTACCGGCAACAGGATCAGTTCCCATCGCCGCTTGCATCACCGCGCTCCTGACCTCGGGTGCCGCAGCCCTATGGTTCGCTCGCCTTAGGTCGATCCCAAAGAAGCGCTAGCGCGATGAAAAAGCGGGGGAGC
>NZ_QRHM01000015.1:13261-48706 GCF_003470325.1 Collinsella sp. AM24-1
CGCCCGCTTTCAATCATGTAAATCGCCGTATCTACTCTGCAGACGAAGATCCACCATCAACGATTGCCTGCTCGGACTCAGGAATCCCATCGGCACCCGTGCTCTGTTCTTGCTCCACCTCTTCGCTGATTGCGGAGGCGGGGGTCGAGCCCTTCGCACCCACGATGTAGGCGGCCCCAAATCCTAACGCAATGGCAATCAAGGTCAAAATCACGTAGACAGGCCAATGGCGCTTAATATACGAAAACACGTTGACTCCTTAGAGCTCCGTCTACGAACGGCGGATAACCTCGGTCACAACCTCGGATACCGTGGCAATGTTCGTCGGGTTGACATTGTGGGGCAGGTCGTCCTCGGTACGAGCGCAAGCCAGGCGCGTGCCGTCCACGCCGGCGATGGTGAGGGCTCGGCGGCTCGCCTCGAGCGCGGCATAGGCATCGGTCTTGGCATAGGGCATCTCGAGCGCGCCACAATCGACATGGAACGACTTGCAGACCTTGCTGACCAGGTTCATGATGCGGCGATCGCCCTTGAGCAGTTGTTGTTCGCCCTCGACCGTCACAACCGAAAGCCTACCGGCGCCGACGGATTCAAGATTGATGAAGAATACGCCGCGGAGCTTATCGCGATGCGAAGCCAAGAAGGCCTTCATGCCGGCGCCATCACAATCCGAGGCGCCCGTTGCCACAAACCAGATATCGTGACCGAGCAGCTCATCATCGCCCATAGAGGCGACAGCCGAGAGCATATCTTCGGAAGAAGCGCCATCGGAAGACGTAGCGCCACCCTTCCAGCCATCGTTATCGTCCTCGAAGTTATCCCACGAACCGATACCGCGACCGGACTTCTTGGCATCGTAATCGTCTTCGACGCCCAGCCAGTCACTCATGCTGTCCTGCTCGTTTTTCTTTTTACGACCGAACAGGCCACCCAGGCCGCGCTTACGAGACTTGGGTGCCGCCGGGGCGGGAGCCGAAATGGTCTCGATCGGCTGCGCGCCCGACGCAACGGGCATGGGAGGCGCAACGGGTGCCGATGTGGGTTCGGGACCTTGGGCGGTAGCAAAGGGGTCGTTGACCTGGGCAGAGGGATCGGGAAGGTCGAACAGCGACGTGCGAGACGCAACGTTTGCCTGCTTCATAGACGGCAGCGACGGATCGGGGACCGAAGCCAGCGGAGACGAGGAGGGTGCAGGCGACGGTGCCGACGCCGGATCGGGAACATTCATCTGCGGACGCGGCGATGCTTGGGAGGAAATCTGGGCCATAAGGGAATCGACCGTTTCGTCCTGGGTGGGAGCGACATTGGCAACCGTGGCACCGGAACCACTCGGGGTCGGCATGGTGAAAATCTGCGTGGAGTAAGGTCTCGACTCATCCGTTTCGAGAGTCTCGGAAACCACAGACACTTCCTCCTGCTCGGCCTCGGTCGAATCATCTTGCTCGGCTGCCGCGTATTGCTCTTCGTCAGAGTTGGCCTCGACGGACTCGTCCTCGGCGGCATCTTGGATTTCGGCAGCATCAATAGGCTCGTCATCGTCTGCCGCGTCGCCCTGTTCATCGGAAACAGGAAGGGGCTCGGCAATCGCGGTGCCTTGCTTTTCAAACGTTATCGTGGAATCGAACTGCGCGGCATCAAACGACATGGTGCTATCGACGTGCTGCTGGGCCTCGAAAGACGTCGTCGCCTCAACAACATCCGCGGACGCCGGTTGCTGGGACTCAAAGGACGTTGTAGCTTCGGCGGCGTCGACGGGCGCGGACTGCATAGCCTCGTTCTGCTCGAACTCTTGCGCCGCGTGCTCACGTGCCGCCTCGGCTGCCTGCTGCTGAGCGATAGCCTCCTGCTCGGCAGCCTCGCGTGCGGCAGCGCGCTTCTCCTCGAAATCGTCGACAAATTTCTTGCCCTTTGCAAGCGCACCCTTAAAGAAGTTGGAAGCGCTGGCGCCAATCGACGAGAACGCGGATGCAATGTCGGCATGGGGCGTTGCCGCGGGAATCTCGGCCGAGAAATCAGTATCGCTCTCGTAAGACACGCGCCTCGGCTGTTCAACGTAATCGTCGTCAGACTCGTCCGCAACGTCTTGCGCCGGCGCGGCGGGAGCCAAAACGTCCAGTCCTGCCGCGGGATCGATCGCGGACACTGCCTCGGGCTCGGCAACGGCAGCGGCAACCGCGGCAGACTCATCATCCACGGTGACAGCGGGCGCAGGTGCAGTCACGACGGGGGCAGGCTCGGGCTCAAACGTCGGCTCCTCGCCCTCCTCGTAATCGAGCGTGCAGGACTCGGGAAGCATTCCGAGCGCACGGATGGCATCCGAACCAAAGCGGATGTTGCCGGCGGCATTGCGATAGAGCTTGGGCTCGGGCTCGGCCGCGACAGGCTCCTCCACCGGCTCGGCAGCGGAAACCTCGTCATTGAACTCTTCAGCCTGGACAGCCTGATCCTGATCCTCGGGCACGATGGCGCCAATCAGCGTCTCGTCGGCAGACGCACCCTCAAAGCCCTCGATCTGCTCGTCGAAAGCCTCACCCTGTTCGGGCTCGGTCTGAGTGTCGGGAGCAATCGGCTGACCGAACTCGTCCTCGGCGTAGGTAGGCTCTTCGTACTCGATGGTGTTGCCGTAGTCGTTTTGCTGCTGGGCCGCGGCATACTCCGCCGCTGCACGCGCCATTTCCTCGGCACGACGCTTTTGCTCCCCAAAATAGGTATCGAACGGAACATCGTCGGGAAACTCGTTTTCGCCCTGGAAGGGAGCAACGTTGTCCATAACGCCGAGCATAGCGGCGACAGAAGACTTGTTGCACACCGCGCCGGACGTATAGGGAAGAATGTGGCGGTTAGAGATGATGTTTGCCGCGTTGGCAAGTGCAACGAGGGAAGCGAGGATCGCGACAATCCACAGCAGAACCTTGAGCGCGCCGGGGAGCGGCAGGATACGCAGGATGGCAACGGCAGCAGGGGCAACCGTGGCAACAGGCAGCAGCTTGGCGATGAGCGCACGATACGAAGCATAGGGCTCGCGGGCGAGCAGCTCAGCACGGGGAGAGTCGTAGTGTGCGACAACGACCACCGGGCGGTTACGCGGGGACGCGAGCGGGCCCGAGGCCTTGTGATAGGCGATGACATTTTGGCTCACGCTTGTCTTGCCCAGGCGCGAAACCACGGGGTGCCCTGTGCGCTCGAGCACGTAAAGAACGGCGCCGACAATGGCCAGCAAGGTGCCGACCAAGCCGATACCGCCGCCGATGCCCATCAGCAGGGCACCGGCAAACGCAAGAATACCGGTAACGGCAAATGCCAACCTACTGGGCGCCGGGGCATTGAACTCCTGAACCTCGGGATCAAAGCCGTGGTTGCGGAAGATCTGAGCGATATCCTCGGCAGCCAAGCGCTCTTCTTCGCTGCACGCCGGCGTAATGCCGGTGTTCTGCAGCAGGTGGTTAATATAGTTCTGGGTGTTCGCCATGTGCGCTCCACATCCATAATCCGACAAATAGGCCCAATGCATGCACATTAGAACCGTATATAGTCGAAAGTATACCCCGAGCGAGCGCAAACGACCGAATTCGGGCCATCTTAACGCCCCGAGCGGACAAGGATATAGCCTAATCTCCATATCGGACTAAAATCATGGCAGCAAACCACCTTCTCATGCGAGGACCCTATGACGGCAAGCGACACGACCGAGACAATTAAAAAGGGGAATTCGGAGCCCAGTTTCGATAAAACGGCTCAGCGCATCCTCAATCTTTTCTTTGTGCTCAATAGCTCCCCCGAACCGCTGACGACCGAGCAGATCGTCTTGGATTCTGACCTGGGATATGGCTCGGGCAATATCGACTCGGATAAGCGCAAGTTTCGACGCGATCGTGACAAGCTGCTCGAACGCGGCATCTTAATCAAGGAGGTTCGCCCCACCGGCGCGCAGGAGACCGAGGAAAGCTCGTGGACAATCGACCGCGAGCACACGTTTGCGGCAGGCGGCCTCATTACCGCAGACGACGCCGATATCCTGCTCAACGCCATCGACCAGACACTAGCGGCCGGCTCATCCACTTTTGCCGCACCGCTTGCCGATATTCGCTCCAAGATTGCCTATCTCACCGGCAGGACGACGGTAGACGAGGCGCCGATCAGCCGCTCTCCCACCGTCGATGCGGTTTGGAGCGCCTTTGCCGAGCGATGCGCGCTGCGATTTTTATATCAGAACGGACGCGGCGAGCAGAGAGAACGTACCGTCTGCGTCTACGGCATGTTCGAGCGCGAGGGCGTGGCTTACTTCTGCGGCCTCGACAACGTCACCGACGACATCAGGACATTCCGCTGCGACCGCATCGTACGCGCTTGGCGTCCTTCGAAGGCCTACGTCATCCCCGCGGACTTCAACCTCAGCGACTACCTGTTCTTTGAATTCGATTTTGCCGACCGACCGCCCGTTGCAGCCACGTTCTCATTCGCCCCTCAGACGCAGATCGATATGATCAACGGTCTCACGCGTGGGCGAGGTGAGCTCGTACACACCGATGTGGGATGGACCTGGACCGTTGACGTGCGCGATCTTGAAGCCGGCGCCTCATTTTGCATGGCCCACGCCATGGACGGCATGAGGCCCGTGGCCCCCAAATCGCTCAAACAGGCGTGGAACCACCTCATTGAAAGGACGGTGCACGAGCATGCCCGTGCGTAAACTCACCAGCGAGCAGAGGCTCTCGCGCGCCATCGACATCATGGAGGCCCTCTACGCCGCCGGCGAGAGCGGCATGACACGAACCGAGATTTGCAGTCGATTTGACATCACGGGGGTGTCGCTCGACGAGATTCTCGAGATCGTCTCGACGCTCGCGGACCGAGAATCGGGCGCGCGCATCATCTGCAAATGCCGCGGCGAGCGTGTGGTCCTCACCGGTGACGCCGGTCGTATGCTACCGCTGCGCCTGAGTGCCGCCGAGGGCGCTGTGCTCAACCACGAACTTGAATCGTTGGGGATCGATCCCCAGGCGGCAGCTCGGATTCGACATGCCCTTCTACCCGAAGAGCTTGGCTATAACCAGCGCGTCTTTGACACCGTCAACCACGGGTCGCACTGGCAGCAGCTGAGCTGTGCCATTCAGGACGGCGTTCGCTGCCGCATCTCGTATCGCTCGATGGACGATGCACGGCCACGCGATCGTCTGGTCGACCCCTTGCGCATTACGGCAAACGGCGACCAAACATACCTGATTGCCTGGGACATCGCGGTCGATGAGCAGCGCACCTATCGCATGGATAAAATCGAGGGACTCGCCTTGACGGAAGACTCCGTCGTGCCTCACGCACCGGACGTCGCATCCCTCCACGATTCCCTTGCCCGGACGCAGCGCAGCGCAAAGCTCCTGATGCCATTCGATATGGCGGAACATCTGGACTGGGCCGGCATCACCCTAATCGAGCGCAGCGGGGCAGACACGGCAACGTTAACCGTGCATTACGGCTCCGAGCGTTGGCTGCTGAGCCAGATAATCGCAGCGGGCGGAGCCATCCGCATCTTGGATGACCCCACCCTGTCAGAGCGTCTGTGCGATATGGCAAAATCCCTCGCCTGTCCGCTTTAGCGGCACCGCTCGTGGCGTGCGCGCCACAGCTGTAGATAGTGCCCGATTTGTGCCGACTCGATGCGCTGATAGGAACTCGTGGGCAGCGACGTTAAGAATTTCTTGCCGTAGCCCTTCGTCACCAGGCGCGGGTCGGCCAAGATGAGTACGCCACAATCGGTCGATGAGCGAATGAGGCGACCGGCTGCCTGCTTGACCTCGAGCACGGCCTCGGGCAGCGAATAGCGCGCCCAAGCGCGGTCTTCGCGCAGATTGCGCTCGCATGAGAGCGGGTCTGTGGGGCTCGAGAACGGCAGCTTGGGGATGATGACGCAGCGCAGCGTCTCGCCGCTGGCATCAAACCCTTCCCAAAAGGCCTTAAGTGCAAAGAGCGACGAGGTCGGTTCGTTGATAAAGCGATCGCGCAAACGACGAGGAGACGAGTTGCGCTGCTGGCAGTTGAGTTCCAGACCCGCACGAGCCATCTTGGGCTCGACGCGAGCGTACAGCTCCTCCATGTCACGCCTGTTGGTGAACAGCGTAAGCACCGAGCCGCCCATGGCAAGATGAGCGTCGACCAGCACACGCTCGAGCGCCGAAAGATAGCCTTCACGGTCGCGCGGATCGGGGATATCGCCCGCAACGACTACAGCCATATTCGAATCGAAGTCGTAGCTCGAATCCAAGTGCAGCGACGATGATGTCGAGGCACCGATGCGATCGAGGCCGACGGCGTGGTTAAAGTGCTCAAAGCTCTTGGAAACCGTCATGGTCGCCGATGCAAAGATAGCCGTGTGGACCTCGGGCAGCCACTCGGTTGCCAAGGCCTCGCCAATGTCGATGCGCTCTGCGGTCATTGATTCTCCGCCGGCACGCAACCTGCGATTGACCTGCAGCGAATACACGTAGTGTTCATCGGTGCCCTCAATGATGAGTTTGAGGTTCTCGGCCAGCTCGTGCAGGCGGCGCGAGATATCACCCAGGTCGACAACAACCTCGGGCTTGTCGGCGGCGACGGCTTGCACCAGCGCGTCGACGCTCTTGTCAGCCTGTTCCAATGCGTCGATGGCAGTGTAGGCCGACGGTAAGAAATCATGCCAGTCGTCAGATTCGCGCAACTCGGGGCCAATCCATAGATTGGCATTATCATAACCCCCACGGGCACGGCGGCCGAGCTCGCGAACGCCATCGAACACGTCGGCGATTGCCATGCTCGCGCGTGCAACTGTCGACGTCGCCTTGGCAGTAAGGCCCAGATAGAGCGTAGAGCCCTCGGAGGTTGCCAAATCACGGGAAACCTGGCTTAGCGCGCCGGTGCTCGAGCCACCCAGGCGCTCAAACAGAACGCGTGATTCGTCCGCCGACACCACGCGCGCCCACTGACGGCGCGCCTCGCGCTCGATGGAATGGGCCTCGTCGATTACCCAATGACGAATCGGAGGCAAAATCCTGCCCTCGGCCGCAACATTGCGGAACAGCAGGGAATGGTTGGTGACCACCACATCGGCGTGCGCCGCACGACGGCGAGCGCCGTGGACCAAACATTTATCAGGGAAAAACGGACAGAGGCGACGAGCACACTCGCGCGAGGCCGTCGTAAAGTCGGGGCGGTTGACGCTGCGCCACCGAATGCCAAGCGAGTCGAGGTCGCCATCGGCTGATTGGCAGACGTACGCCATAATGACCGCGACCGCCGTGAGCGTGTCCGCCGGATCGCGCTTGGTGGTAATCTCGACCTGGCCGCGGCTCATGCGCTCAAGCTTGCGCAGGCACGGATAGTGGTCATACCCCTTGAGAGCGCAAAATGACAGACCACCGTCCAGTTGCTCGGCAAGTTTTGGCAGCTCATGGTACATGAGCTGGTCGGCAAGATTATTCGATTTGGTCGCAATACCAACCGTGATGTTGTTACGGCGCGCTGCCTCGGCAAAAGGCACCAGATAGGCCATCGATTTGCCGACGCCTGTGCCCGCCTCAATTACACGATGAGTGCCCGTGACCAGCGCATCGCGGACCTCGAGCGCCATCGCGATCTGCTCATCGCGCGGCTCGTACGTGGGGTACATACGATTAACCAGGCCGCCCGGGGCATAGTCCGCCTCGATTTCCTCGCGGCTCGGCATCCTAAGGACCGGTAGCTCGTCCGCATCAACGCGATCATCGGCCCGATCGGCCTTGAGTACGTCGGCGCGGGCGGCACTGAGAGAGAAGATGGAACCGGGGTTCTGCCCCGCCAAGAAGGAGAAGATGGGACGATAGGACCAGGGTACGTCGGGATGCATGTCGGCCAAGCGCGCCATTAAGCCCTGGGGCAAGTCGGTGAGCGCCACGAGCAACACGCGCCATACGCCACACAGGGCGTCGACATCGGCGTTGGCGCGGTGCGACACCGAGTCGCAGCCAAACAGGTCGGCCATGAAAGAGAGCTTATGCGAGGCCAGGCGCGGAAGCGCGATGCGCGACAGCGCCAGCGAATCGATCCAGATGTCGCTGACGTTGACACCGCCCTTGACCGACTCGATAAACGAACGGTCGAAGGTGGCGTTATGCGCAATCACCGGGCAGCCGCCGACAAAATCGGCGAGAGCGGCCACGGCCTCGACGGCCGACGGGGCATCTGCCACATCGGCGTTTGTAATGCTCGTGAGCTCGGTAATCTCGGCGGGAATCAGCTGTTTGGGATGCACGAAGGTATCGAAGCGGTCGACGACCTCGCGGCCCGAAAGACGGGCCGCCGAGATCTCGATCAGCTCATTGTCCTGCACCGAAAGACCTGTGGTCTCGGTATCGAGGACGATCACATCTTCCTCGATAAGGCCGAAGGACTGCGTTTTGGCGCGTTCGGCAAGCGTGGCATAGGAGTCGATGACAAACTGCGGCGTTCCTGACGAAACCGCGTCCTCGATTAGCATGCAATGCCCGCTCGACGAAGGCCCATACGGATCAGGCTGTCACAGACCTGCGGGAACGTCATGTCGTCGGTGTGGCGTATCTCGTCCGGATACAGCGACGTATCGGTCATGCCGGGAATGGTATTGGTCTCGAGGATAACGGGGCCGTCCTCACTCACGATAAAGTCGCTGCGCGAGATACCCAGGCAACCGAGGGCCTTGTGAGCAGCACAGGCAAGCTCCTGGGCACGAGCGTAATTCTCGGGTGAAATCTGCGCCGGAATGCGATGGATGTCCGTAGGGTCGACATACTTCACGTCCAGATCGTAGAACTCGCAGTCCCCGGGCTTACGAATCTCGACAATCGGCAGAGCGCGCACGTCATCTTCGCCGTATACGCCGACGGTGATCTCGGTACCCTCGATGCACTTCTCGACCAGCACTTTGTCGCCGTACTCAAACGCCTTGGCGATTGCCGCGGGCAGCTCGGAGGGCTCATGGACCAGGGAAATGCCATAGCTGGAACCGTTGACGGCCGGCTTCACAAAGCAGCGCTCGCCACAAACCTCGACGATATGATCGATATCGACTTCATCGCCCACCTCGAGCGCAAGGCCGGGGGCAATGGGAATGCCCGCCTTGGCGTATAGGAGCTTAGAGACCTCCTTGTCGGCACCGCAGGCGCTGGCAAGTACGCCCGAGGCCGTGTAGGGGATACCCAGGGTCTCCATGGCACCCTGCATGGCGCCATCCTCACCGCCGGCGCCGTGCATGGCGATAAATGCCACATCGAATCCGCCGGTCGCCATGGTTACCATAAAGTCATCAGCGGCCGTGTCAAGCAGCTCCACCGAGGTGTAGCCGGCTTCCTTCAGTGCCACCACAACGTTCTTTCCCGAATCGAGCGAGATCTCGCGCTCGGCGGAATGACCGCCCGCCAAGACCGCTACGTGCATGTTCTCTAGGCTTTTACCCGGCATGGGCAGACTCCTCCTCTATAATTTCTGCAGCTGATACCATATTGTAGCGATACCCTCTACGTTTCCCCAAAATCGAAAGGCTTCCATGAATCCCAGGACTAAATCTCAGGACATTCGCGACTTGAGCCAAAACGATATTCGCGAGCTCGTGGCCGAGCTTGGCCAGCCCGCCTTCCGCGCGAAGCAGCTCATCGAATGGGTCTTTGAGAAGAACGTTTGTTCGTTTAACGATATGACAAACCTTCCTAAGGCTTTCCGCGAGCAGCTTAAAGAGGCTTTTGCCTTTGACACGCCGACTGAACTAACCAAGCAGGTTTCCAAAGATGGCTCGCGCAAGTATCTGCTCGAGTACCACGACGGCGTTTCCGTCGAGACTGTCGGCATGCCCCGTCGTAACAAGCTTTCCGTCTGCGTTTCCACCCAAGCTGGCTGTGGCATGGGCTGCGCCTTTTGCGCTACCGGTCTCAACGGCCTCAAGCGCTCTCTGACCGCTCAAGAGATCGTCGACCAGGTACTTCATGTATCCAACGACTTTGGCGAGCGCGCCACGAGCGTCGTCTTCATGGGCCAGGGCGAACCATTTGCCAACTACGACGAGGTTCTCAAGGCGCTGCGAATCCTCAACGACCCCGATGGCATTGGTATCGGTGCTCGTCACCTCACCGTCTCTACCAGTGGCGTTATTCCCGGTATTCGCAAATTTGCCGACATCCCCGAGCAGTTCACGCTTGCTGTTTCACTGCATTCCGCCATCCAGTCGACGCGCAATAAGCTTATGCCCGGTGTTAAGAAGTACACGTTGCTTCGCCTTCACGAGGCGCTTCAGCTCTACACCGAGAAGACTGGCCGCCGCCCGACCTATGAGTATGCCATGATCGAAGGCGTCAACGATACGAATCCCGAGATGCAGGCGCTCTGCGACTTCTGCGAGGGAACGCTGTGCCACGTTAACCTGATTCAGCTTAACGACATCGAGGGCAGCCCGCTCAAGCCGTCGCCGATTCATAAGGTTGAGGATCTTCAGCGTCGTCTTGAGTCCCGTGGCATCGAGACCACGATTCGTAACTCCCGTGGTAACGA
Organism: Collinsella sp. AM24-1; assembly: GCF_003470325.1. Taxonomy (NCBI): domain Bacteria; kingdom Bacillati; phylum Actinomycetota; class Coriobacteriia; order Coriobacteriales; family Coriobacteriaceae; genus Collinsella; species Collinsella sp. AM24-1. Next base: position 23,786 of record NZ_QRHM01000015.1, read on the forward strand.
TATTGACGCCGCTTGCGGACAGCTGAAGCAGCGCTTCAAAGTTCAGAAGAACGCATAGGGGAGTCGCACCCCAAAACGTTTCATGTGAAACATCGAACGGCCCCGGTTACAGGAGATGCAACCGGGGCCGTTTTATTTATTGACCTTAATTTTGAATCAGCTGCTACCTGTCCCATTTTTTACGGCCAAAATAAGGGGTCCTTGCCTCGTGAATCAGACAAGGACCCCTCAAAATATGCTAAGTAATTGTTAGGTACCTAATAGCCTACATTTTCCCATTGGTTACTAACCCAACCTTGATTAATCTTGGGATTCTTCGTTACCTGAGCCGTACGCATGGCAACATCTTCTGTCATAACATCCATTTTCTTCTTGGATGTATCGACAATATCTTGCGCACTACGAAGCAAACGACCTCGAAGTTCATCGTCTGTCGCGATCTTATAGCCAGCAAAGGCACCAGCCGCGACAGTCGTCGCCAATGCAATCGCAGTTATAATCCTATTCCTCATCTTGGCCTCCTTGATCAAACTGAATCATTTCGCCAAGAATACGAGAGAGCTCTTCCTCGTCTTTAAACTCAATCTCAATCTTATTCTTTCCACGCGAGCTCTTAACACGCACGTTGGTATTAAAAACCTGACGAAGCACGCGGGCAGCCTTTTTAAAAGACTGAGGCGTTGCAGGCCTCGGCGTCTTAGGTGTCTCTCCGGCAGAAAACAACGGAGCAAGATTTTCTGTCGCTCTTACGGAAAGGCCCTCTGCAACAACCTTCTCTGCAAGTCGAATTCGAGCGTCCTCATAGGGAACTGCAAGAATCGCACGTGCATGACCAGCAGTAAGTTTGCCCTCAAAAATCATCTGTTGAACAACTTCAGGGAGATCGAGAAGGCGCAGCGAGTTTGTAATTGCAGAGCGTGACTTGCTGACTGCCTTCGACAATGCCTCCTGGGTCATACCGCTGGCATCGATAAGCTGGCGATAGCCCTTAGCCTCTTCGACGGGATTCAGATCAGAACGCTGAAGGTTTTCGATCAGAGCAAGAGCCAGCATCTCTTCATCATTAACATCTTTAATGATGACAGGCAGCTCCTCAAGACCAGCAAGCTTTGACGCTTGGTAACGACGCTCACCAGCGATGATCTCATAGCCGTTTCCATGCTTGCGAACCAAAAGCGGCTGCAAGACGCCATGTTCTTGGATTGATTCGCTCAACTCACGAAGTTCAGTTTCGTTAAAGTGAATTCGCGGCTGATTAGGGTTGGGAACGATATCCTCAATAGGTAGTTTTGTTTCAGATGCGGCATTCGAAGCCGATGCAGCCGAACCACCGGTCTCATACTCGGCCTCTGAGACCAAAGCATTGAGTCCACGTCCCAATCCGCCACGTTTCTTTACACTAGGCACGCTTGATCACCTCTTTTGCAAGGTTCATATATGCTTTTGCACCCTTATTTTGAGGTGCATAGGTAATTACCGGTTCCCCAAAAGACGGAGCTTCGGAGATTTTAACCGTACGGGGGATCAACGTCTTAAATGCCTTATCACCAAAGTACGATTGAACCTCCTCAACAACCTGATTCGATAGAGAAGTACGCGAGTCATACATGGTCATAAGCACACCGTAGGTGTCTAAGCCCTTGTTCAGACGAGATTTGACCATCTTCATTGACTCAAGCAGTTTCGTAACGCCCTCGAGTGCGTAATACTCGCACTGGATCGGAATCAAAACGCTGTCTGCTGCGGTCAAAGCGTTGATAGTAAGCAGGCCGAGCGAAGGAGGGCAGTCAATGAAAATAAAATCGAACTCGTCCTGAATCGGCTCAAGCAAATCTTTGAGGCGGGTTTCACGAGCAATTGCGCTTACGAGTTCAATTTCCGCGCCTGCAAGCTGAATTGTAGCCGGAATTACGAATACCTTTTTGCAATTTGTATCAAGAACAAGCGATTCTGCCGGCACATCATTCAACAATGCATCATAGATGCAGTGATCAAGGTCTTCTTTTTCAATTCCGAATCCACTGGTGCTGTTTCCCTGCGGATCAAAATCGACAATCAGTGTCTTACGACCCTGCTCACCCAGTGCTGCTGCAAGGTTTACAGCCGTCGTTGACTTACCGACGCCGCCTTTTTGATTGATGATTGCAATGATACGCGTGTCTTTTGCGCTCTTAGAACGCTTAACGTCGCGAAATCCCACGGTCCCTCCTGGTGTGTATTAAAGCTGTCAAACGGAGGATGTTTCACGTGAAACATTCCGAATCGATAGCAACTGCTATGTTTCACGTGAAACACTGCAAGCTGTTAGTATCCATTATGTTTCACGTGAAACATCTAGGCAAGCGGATTCTTCTTTGCCATGCCATTTGCACGAGGCAATGAAACGGATGCTGAATGACTCTTCTTAAGAACAATGAACTCCCTGTGACCCAAGCCTTCAGGCAAATCAATTGCGTCATTCAGAAGCAAAGTGAAGCCGCAAATCTTAGCTGCTGACATGCCGGAAGCAAGCTCCTCATCCGAAGGATTGCCCTTGGTGATAACAAATAGCCCTCCATCCTTCAGGTACGGAGCCGCATACTCAACAAGAATCGGTAGAGGGGCCAGTGCGCGGGCGGTTACAACGGAGAACTGCTTCTTATGGCTTCGAGCATATTCTTCAAGACGATCATGAACCGCATGAGCATGTTTCAATCCAAGAGCATGGACAAAGGAATTAACCGCATCAACCTTCTTGCCAACAGAGTCAATATAAGTAGCTTTACGAAGCGTGGTTATGGTTAATGGAATACCAGGGAAGCCCGCACCTGTTCCCATATCGAGCAAAGCTCCCTCAGGAGCCTTATTGATATAGGGGAGCAAAACAAGTGAGTCGAGGATATGAAGTACGGCAGCATCTTCTACGTTAAGAATACGGGTGAGATTGGTTGTCTTATTTGTTTCTAGAACCAAATCCAAATGCTGGATACATTTCCTCAGCTCAATATCAGTTACGCTCAAGGAATATTCTTTGCAATAGGAAGTTAGGCGACTCAACATCTCGTCAGCCTGCTGATCGGTAAGTACAAACAACAGAAGCTCCTTTCTGACAAAAATCAGCGTATCGAGAACTTTTGACAAAAAAAGGGGACGTGGAAACCACGTCCCCCTAGCATAAGCTCGAGTAGATTATCGAGCAACAATCACCACATGGCGATCAGGGTCAGAACCCTCAGAATGAGTATCGACTGCATCGTTGCCACGAAGTGCAATGTGAACCAGTCGGCGCTCGTAGGCATTCATGGGCGGAAGCGAAACACTCTTATGAGTGCGGATGGCACGCTCGGCAGCAGACTGAGCCATGGAGGCGACCTTATCCTGACGGCGACTCTTGTATCCCTCGACGTCCACTACAACCGGATACCTAAAGCCAAGCTTGCGGCTCACCAGCAAAGAGAACATAACCTGAAGAGCATCAAGAGTGCGACCATGACGGCCAATGAGAACAGCAAGGTCGGGAGCCGTTACATCCAAAATCAGCTCACCCTCGTCGCCCTCATACTCATCGATAGGAGAGTTGGCGGCATCGAAGTGCGAAAGGATGGAACGCAGGATGGAAATCGCAACATCGGCAATGGTGTCGAGCTCCTCATCGGTCAGCTCTTCACCAGCCTTGTAGCGCTGTGCAATCTCGGGATAATCGCCCGCGACCTGCGGGGCAACCTCCTCAAGCATATCCTCGATGATCTCTTCAGACATAACGTACTCCAAAAGTTAGGTACCTAAATAAGATTGATATCCCACTACTTCTTCTTGTGCGGGCGCGGCTTCTTCTCGCGACGAGTGACCTCAACCTGCAGCGGAGCGTTCTTAAGACGCTCCTCCTCATCGGCCTTCGCCTTGTCGATGACCTTCTGCGTCACAAAAATCTGCTGGATAACCTGCCAAGCAGACGAGACGTCGTAGTACAGCAGAACACCAACGGGAAGGCTCCAGCCCATCCAAAGCATCATGACCGTCATGACAACGGCCATCATACGCATGCTCTGAGCCTGCTGGCCGGTCTGGTTGCGCGACATATAGAGCTGCGGAATCAGGGTCAGGACGGCAAACAGGATCAGGCAAACCAGCGCAGGCAGTGCAACCATAAAGCCTTCGGCAAAGGAAGCGCTCGGCGTGGTGGTCAGGTCGGGCAGGATGTTGAAGAACGAGAACGTGCCGTCGTTAAAGTACTGCGGCAGGTTGCGTAGCAATGTAAACAGGGCGAACAGGATAGGCATCTGAATCAGCAGCGGCAGACAGCCAGCCATGGGGTTGAACTTGTTCTCGCTGTAGAACTTCTGCATCTCCTCGGCCTGACGCTGGGGATCGTCGGCATAGCGCTCCTGGATCTCGAGCATCTTGGGCTGCAGCACCTGCATGCGAGCCGTCGACTTGGTCGACTTGAGCATAAGCGGCGTCAGCAGCAGACGGATGATGACCACCAGGATGATGATGGACAGGCCCCAGTCGACCGCAAAGGTCTGGATGAGCTTGAGCAGCTCGAAAAGGATGTTAACGATCCAATCCCACATGTAAGTTTTCCTCCGATAGCGAGTGCCCGCTAGGGCACAGGGTCATAACCGCCGACGTGCAGGGGATTGCAACGAGCGATGCGCCTCACGGCAAGCCAGCAGCCTCTCAAAACACCGTGCTTCTCAATCGCCTGGATGGCGTATTGCGAGCACGTTGGGTAATAAATGCAGGCGTCAGGCAATAAGGGCGAAATAACCTGTTGATATATGCGAATAGGAGCGATGGCAACACGTCGCAAAACGTGATTGCTCATCGCTCCTCCCCGGCAACGCCGGCGCGCTTCATAAGCGAACGCAACGCCTTGTCCATCTCCTGCGGCGAGGAAACCCTCGTCTTGGGAGTTGCAAACAAGATGATGTCATAACCCGCAACGGGAAATCCGCAGCTGCGGGCGGCCTCACGCATCACACGCTTAGATCGGTTGCGCACGACGGCACAACCGAGTCGCTTAGCACCAACGAAGGCGACCCTTCCGGAGTCGCCTTCGCCAACCGATTCACATATGGTCATTCGAATCAGAGGGTGATTGAAACGACGCCCCTGACTGAACACATGCTCGAAATCTTGCCGAGACTTAATAGTCTTCATGCGAGATGTGTGTATCGCTGCTAGACAGTGAGACGCTTGCGGCCCTTGGCGCGACGACGGGCGAGCACGGCACGACCACCCTTAGTGGCCATACGGGCACGGAAGCCATGGGTCTTGGCACGCTTACGCTTATTAGGCTGATACGTACGCTTCATCTTAAGTTCCTCCTGCTGCATTTCGAGTGTCCGCGGGGACGCGGACGCAGATATAGACACGTGAGCTTGAAGATTGTAGGGAAATCAATGTTCAAATGTCAAGAAATCAAAGGTAAAAGGTTGCGCAGTTCACACGGTTCCCCCATAAGCACAACCGAAATTTGCGCCTCATGGCAACCTTTCACGATATTTCATCGAGTTTTCAACAGGTCATGTTGGCAATGTTGAGAACTTTTCACCCGTTTTCCAAAGTTTTCAACAAGTTTTGAAAAGTTGTCGAAAGATGAGAAACGTTGCACGGTGAGCTACTATTTGTTCGAAACCTTTTGAAAGATTGCGAGCGGCATGTCTGACGACTTTTACACCATGGTCGATTCCGGAGACCCGGCACCCGACAACGAGCACATCACCGGCGTGCGCGAAGAGCGTGCGGAAGGCGAGCAGACGACCACGCAGGCGCCAAAAGCCATGTACGCCGCGCGCATCGCCGTCTATGACGACATGCTGTCGACACCGCGGGTGATCGTCATTGATCCGCAAGATGTCCGCACGTATTTGGAAGAGACGACCAACACCGTCTACCAGTGCATGAAAGAACAAGGTGGCCATATCTCGCTCATGGTCATCCGCGAGATTGTCGAAAACTTTATCCACGCACACTTTGCCGAGCCCATCATCTCGATTCTGGACGGCGGAGACACCATCCGCTTTGCTGACCAAGGACCCGGCATCGACGACAAGGAACGTGCTTTCGACTTTGGCGTTACCAGCGCAAACAGCAAGATGAAGCGCTATATCCGTGGAACCGGAGCAGGGTTTCCCATGGTGCAGGAGTATTTGGAAAACGCCGGCGGTGCCGTATCCATCGAGGACAACATGGGCAACGGCACCGTGGTTACGGTAAGCCTGAACCCTAAACGCGTGCAGGAAATCGAGCGTGCCGGCGGACGCGGCGCTGCCGTGCGGCCCGAGACGGAGCAGCCCACATATCCCCTGCCGGGAGCTTTTGCGCAGCAGCCCGTGGCAACGCAGCAGATGCAGCCCCCCGTGGGACAGATGCAGCAGCCCGGAATGCTTCCCACACAAGAACCCCAGGCGGCATCTATGTCGATGCCGCCAAACATGCCAGAGGCCATGCCGCTGGCTGATCAGGATGCAGCAGCAATGCAGCAGGCGACGGGGGCGCCGGGTGGCCAGCAAATGGGCTATCAGCCGTACCAACAGGGATATCCATATCAGCAGATGCCGCCACTGGGGTATGGCCAGCAGTTCCCGCAGCAGTACCAGCAGGGATATCAGCAGCCGTACCAGCAGATGCCGCAGCAGCAGTACAACCCCTGGGCCCAGCAGACGCCTCCGCAGCCTTACCAACAGTGGCCTCAAAGTTTTCAACAGCAAATGCCGCCGACGCAGAGTTCTCAACAACCAGCAGCTCAAATGATGTATCCTAATGCAGTAAATCAGTATGCACAGCCACAACCGGACGTGTTCGTAAGCGATCGCGGCAACGCCGCGCTGGGCTATCTGGCGCAAAATCAAGCGTGCGGCGCAACCGATCTTGCGAGGGCGTTTGGAAACTCGGCCCCCACTTGGTCACGCACGCTCAATGACTTGGCGCAGGCCGGCTTGGTCATCAAGCATGGCCAGAAATACCATCTGACCGAACTCGGCGCCGCTCGCGTACGAGCTCAGAGCTAAAGAACGGGAGAGACAGTGGACGAGGAAGCAAGCATCATCCTGGGGGATGCCATCGCCTTTTGCCAGCGCGACGGCCAAGATGCACGCCTCATCAACATGCTGGGGCAATCGCGCGCCATAAGCCTGACCGAAGATACGCTCACGATCGAGGCCCCCTCGCGCTTTGCCATCGCGCAGCTCAAAAAGCATCAGCCGACTATTGAGGCCTATCTGGAAGAAATCGCCTTTGCACCGATTGCTCTCGACATCGTGGCACCGCAAGGCGCCGCGACGGAATCCGCTGCCGCCACGGCGCCCGCCACGGCTCCCGCTGCTTCCCCGGCGGTGCCGGCCTCCGCAGGCGATGTGCCGACAATCGAGCACCAGCACAGCGATGTTTCCCGTGAAACAATGGCACCGTTGACGAGCGCGGCGGCGACGTCAACGAACGCACCCGTCACGCACATGCCCATCGCTCACGACGCAGCGGCGGGCGCGGATTCGGGCATTGCAATCAAGAACACGCTCTCGGCCGACGATTTTCGTCGCATGATGAACCAGATGAAGGGCGGAGCGCCGACTAAATCCACGCAAGCTGCGGCCCCCGCTTCACCCATGCCAGCACCGACCGTGCCGGCCGAGCAGAATACGGATGGAGCCCCGCTCGCCGCGAACTCAAAATTTACCTTTGAGAACTTTGTCTACGGCCCCGAGAACAGCCATGCCTATCGCTCGGCACTCAAGTTTGCCGCCCTCGCGGACGAGCGCGGCACATGCACATCCCTGTTCATCTATGGCAAATCGGGGCTGGGCAAGACCCATCTGCTGCTCGCCATCAAAAACGAGCTCGCCGAGAAGTCGCCCGAGATCAAGGTCAAGTATGCCAACTCCCAGGCATATCTGGACGACCTGATGACCGAGTTCGACCGTCAAAAGAAGAGCAACGCCCCCATCATGCAGGCGTACCACGGCGTGGACGTGCTCATCATCGATGACATCCAAAACATCATCGGCAAGCGCGCGAGTGTGGACTACTTTTTCCAGCTCATGGACGAGTTCATCCGCAACAACAAGAAGGTCGTCATCGCGGCAGACCGCGCCCCCAAGGACCTGAGCATGGACGAGCGTCTGACCAGCCGCTTCAACGCCGGAATGCTCTGCCTGGTCGCAGAGCCCAGCTACGAGATGAAATACAAGATCTTGCAGCGCTATTACGAGAACACCATCGTCGCCGCTCCCGAGGCGGGCGACGACTCACTGCTGGCGGCCTATGGGGGCGACGGCGGGCACCTGACCGACGAGCACTTTAAACACATGGCCGAGGTCTCGGGCACCAACATCCGCGAACTCGAGAGCTTTTGCGAGCGCTGCGCCGGCGAGGCGGGCGACCGCGAGCGCGAGGGCGGAGAGCTCACCTTTGACGATATCGACGCCATCGCCAGCCAGTACTTCGACACATCGGCCAAAAAGATCAACGTCCAGACGGTTCAGTCCGTCATCGAAGAGCAGTACGGCGTGACACACGAGGAGCTCATCGGCCCGCGTCGCAACGCCAATATCGCCAAAGCACGCCATATCGCTATCTACCTGGCCATCGAGATGTGCGAAATGACGACCACGGCGGTGGGCGCCGAATTTGGCAACCGCAACCACTCGACCGTCAGCACGAGCTACAAAAAGGTCCAGAAGATGATCCAGGAAGACCGCACCGTCACCGAAGACCTCAAGTCGCTGCGCGATAAAATTACACTGCGCTCGTAGGGAAATAGAGACACCTGTTGAAAACTTGTCGAAACCACGGGCATAAGGTGTCTAAAACCCAACCCGCGGTGATGAAAAGTTTTGCGCAGATTTTGAACGTGGAAAACCACCCCTGTTGCACACAGGTTGCTGTCGATTCTCTTTCTGGGTCTGACCTGCGTCTTTGGGAATAATCAACAGTTTCGTCAGTGCTATTACTATTATTAAGATATTTATATCTATAGAAAGGTATTAAAAGATGAAGTTCACCGTCAGCCAGAGCTCGCTCACACAAGCCATCGGCGTCGTTATGAAGGGTGTCGCTTCGGCATCCACCCTTCCCATCCTGTCGGGCGTGCTCGTCAAGGCGCAAGACGGCATCTTGGAATTCCAGACCTCTAACTACACCATCTCGATCCGTCATCGCATCGCGGCGCATGTCGAAGAAGAGGGCGAGATGGTTATCCCCTGTAAGATGCTCTCCAATATCACCAAGACCCTCCCCGATGCCCCGGTCACCTTTGAGCTGTCCGAGCGCCAGGTGCTGATTGGTTGCGAGAAGAGCTCGTTCCGCCTGAACACGCTTGATGCTAATGACTTCCCCGAGTTTCCGGCCTATGCCATCGAGAGTGCCGTGGAGCTGCCGACCGATATCTTGTCCGAGATGGTCGGCCGCGTGTGGCGCGTCACCTCGACCGACAAGGCCCGCCCCATCCTGGGCGGCGTGCACATGAAGGTCGAGAACAACACCGTTCGCCTGGTGGCGACCGATTCCTTCCGTTTGGCCGTGTGCGATACGCAGGTCGAGACCTCGACCCTCGAGGGTTCCTTTGAACTCAACGTTCCGGCTGACGCCTTTAACGACGCGCTGAACATCATGGCCAGCCAGGCGACCATCATGATCGGGGCTACCGACACCCAAGTCGTCTTCGAGGCCGGCAACACCACCTACGTGTCGCGTCGTATCGAGGGCGTGTACCCCAACTACAAGCAGCTCATCCCCGATTCGTGCGTGACGAGCGTCAAGATCGACGTCGCCGCCCTTAACGCCGCCCTCAAGCGCGTGGCTGTTATCGCGAGCGCCAACCCCGCCGTCAAGTTCGAGATCGATGTCGAGAACGGGCAGATGGGCCTGTCCTCCATCTCCAATGACCAGGACCTTGCGCAGGAGACGATCGATGTCGAGGTCGAGGGCGAGTCGGGCACCATCGCCTTCAACTACCACTACATCTTCGGCTGCCTCAATGCCCTATCCAAGGAGAAGGAGATCACGCTGGAGCTCAAGAGCTACTCGCAGGCGGGCATCTTCAAGTCCTACGACAAGATCAACTACCTGTACCTGGTCATGCCGGTCCGCATCTAGCGTTGCGCCATGACCATGTTCGCCCGCGATCTTTCCGTCGCGCACTACCGCAGCTTCGATAGCTATCGCCTTGCCCTGGACGAGGGCGTGACGATACTTGCAGGACCCAACGCGGCGGGAAAGACCAATCTCATAGAGGCGCTGCAGCTGCTGACGAGCGGCGCCTCGTTTAGGCATCCGACCGCAGCCGAGCTCGTTCATGACGGCGTGGGCTCGTGCAGGGTCGAGCTGAGGCTCGAGGGCGACGGCCGCGTGCTTGATATGGGATTGAGCGCGGAGGACGGTAAGCGCTCGTTTAGCCGCAACGGCAAGAGATGCTCTGCCGCCGGTGTGCGCGGGGTTCTGCCGAGCGTGCTGTTTTGCCCCGACCATCTGGACATGGTTAAGCGGGGCGCCAGTGTGCGCCGCGCCGCCCTCGATGACTTTGGCATGCAACTGAGCGCACGCTATGCCGATCTTGCGAGCGCCTATGGGCGCTGCGTGACCCAGCGCAACGCCTTGCTCAAGGAGACCTGGTGCTGCCGTGAGATGCTCGGCGCGTGGAACGATTCGATTGCCCGCGCGGGCGCGGCTCTGCTCGTGCACCGGTTGGCCCTGCTCGACCGGCTGGCGGGCCATGTGCGTACTGCCTACGGGCAAGTGGCGTCCGGTGAAGCCGCCAACGTGTCCTATGCGTCCACGCTGGGGGATTTGCCCCAGGTCGAGGATCGCGAAGAGCTGAAGGGCTGGGCGTACGAGCGCATGCTGGCCGCCCTTGATGAGCACGCCGGCGAGGAAATTCGCCGCGGCGTGACGTTGGTGGGGCCGCATCGCGACGAGATTGAATTTACCGTGGCGGGTCGCTCCGCCCGTTCATTTGCCAGCCAAGGACAGCAGCGAACGTTGGTACTGTCCTGGAAGGTGGCCGAGGTGGCCGTGGCTCGCGATGTTCTGGGTACTGCTCCGCTGTTGCTTCTGGACGACGTGATGAGCGAGCTCGACGGCGAGCGTCGCGGCGCTTTCCTGCGGCTGATCGGCGATGATATCCAGACGGTCATAACCACGACCAACCTGGGGTACTTTACCGATGACCTGCTTGATCGAGCCAAGGTGGTGAGCATGGGTGAGACGTGCTAATTACGAGCGCGAGAGCGAAACGGTCGCCTTCAGTGGCTTTTTGAACGCAGAGCGCCAGCGCATCCTGGCGGCTGCGACCCCTGAGCGCCGTGCGCAGATGGAGGCCGCCGAGGAGTCGCGCGCGGTCTATCGCGCGTGGAACGCGGTGTGCTCGGGCACGCGCGAGGGGCGGCATGTGACGGGCCTGCGCTACCTGCCCGAGTCCAATGAGCTGCTGGTATATCTCGACTCGCCCTCGTGGACGCAGGAAATGACGTTGTTGCGCGAGATCATCCGCGCGCGCATGGAGCGCGCCGGTGCGCATGTGGACGGCCTGGTGTTCAAAACCACCGCGCCCGGTCACATGCCGCCCGCCGCCAAGGAGCGCCTTCGCCCAGCGACGACCGAGCGCCCGCCGGCCCCACACGCCGACCTAAGTGAGGCCGAGTGCACCGAGATTGAGCGCCAAGTGGCGCCCATCGAAGACCAAAAACTGCGCGAGGCCCTCGAGAACGCCATGAGAGCCAGTGCCGAGTGGGCCAAGGGCGTGCAAAGCAAAAAAGAGCCTTAAATCGCATCTGGTGGCCTTGTAGAGCCAAATACCCTCGTTCCCGAGGGTATTTTTTTACGATAAACTAGTAAGGCTGTACACATTTTCTTGACTGAAGGAGGACGTGTGGCAAACGAAAACGATTACGATGGCGGCGAGATTAAGATTCTCGAAGGTCTCGAGGCCGTTCGTAAGCGCCCGGGCATGTATATCGGCTCGACGAGCGCCAGCGGTCTGCATCACCTGGTGTGGGAGATCGTTGACAACTCTGTCGACGAGGCCATGGCCGGTTTCTGCACCGAGATCCAGGTGACGGTCCACGCCGACAACTCCATCACGGTCGTCGACAACGGGCGCGGCATCCCCGTCGACGAGCACCCTGTTAAAAAGATCCCGACGCTCGAGGTCGTCATGACGATCTTGCACGCCGGCGGTAAGTTCGATAACTCGGCCTATAAGGTCTCGGGCGGCCTGCACGGCGTGGGCATCTCCGTCGTCAACGCACTGTCCAAGCGTGTGGTCGTTCAGGTTCGTCGCGATGGCAACACCTACGAGATGGAGTTCTCGCGCGGCAAGACCGTCAAGAAGATGGAGGTCGTGGGCACCTCGGATTCGACGGGCACCACCGTCACCTTCTGGCCCGACGACGAGATCTTCGAGACCTGCATCTACGATTTCGATACGCTGCATAACCGTCTGCAGGAGACGGCGTTCCTCAATAAGAACCTCAAAATCGTGCTGACCGACGAGCGCGAAGCGACTCCCCACGTGGAGGAGTTTTGCTACGAGGGCGGCATCATCGACTTCGTCAAGTTCCTCAACGAGGGCAAGGACGTCCCCGAGGCCTTTAAGGAGCCCATCTACATCGAGGGCAAATCGGACCCGGACGCGCCTGTGGCCAAGATGGGCGAGGTCGAGGTTTCCCTGCAGTGGAATAGCGGCTACGGCGAGAACGTCATGTCGTTTGCCAACGACATCTACACCCCCGAAGGCGGCATGCACCTTGAGGGCTTCCGTACCGCGCTCACCCGCGTGATCAACGATTACGCGCGCAAGCAGAACCTGCTCAAGGAAAAAGACGCCAACCTGACCGGCGACGATGTGCGCGAGGGCCTTTCGGCCGTTATCTCGGTCAAGCTGCCCGATCCGCAGTTTGAGGGCCAGACCAAGGCAAAGCTCGGCAGCTCCTATATGCGAGCGCTCACGCTCAAGATTGTGACCGACGGCCTCGCCGATTACTTGGAGGAGCATCCCAAGCCCGCTCGCGAGATCGTCAAGAAGGCGCAGCAGGCCTGCAAGGCGCGCAATGCCGCCCGCAAGGCGCGCGAGGCGACCCGCCGCAAGAGCCTGCTCGAGACGGCGTCCCTGCCCGGTAAGCTCGCTGACTGCTCGGTGCGCGATGCCGAGCTGACCGAGCTCTTCATCGTAGAGGGCGACTCGGCAGGCGGTTCGGCCAAGGACGGCCGTCGCCGAGACATCCAGGCGATTCTGCCCCTGCGCGGCAAGATTTTGAACGTCGAACGCGTTGGTGACCATCGAGCGTTCTCGAGTGACACCATCCAGTCGCTGATTACCGCGATCGGCTGCGGCGTCACGACGAGTGCCGGCGACGGCGGCGACTTCGATATCACCAAGGCGCGCTACCACAAGATCATCATCATGACCGATGCAGACGTCGACGGTGCGCATATCCGCATCCTGCTGCTGACGTTCTTCTACAAGTACATGCGTCCGCTGATCGATGCCGGCTACGTCTATGTTGCCTGCCCGCCCATCTTTGGCATTAAGGTGCGCAACAAGATCCACTACGTGTATCCCAACGGCCGCCAGCCCGAAGACGAGATCCTGCGCGACACCATCCAGAGTCTGGGCCTGAACCCCGACGATAACGACGAGGACGGCAAGGCCAAGGACGGCAAGATCACCAAAAAGCGCAAGGGCTATACCGTCCAGCGCTACAAGGGCCTGGGCGAGATGGACCCCAAGCAGCTTGCCTCGACGACGATGGACCCCAAGACCCGCATCCTGCAGCGTGTGTCGATCGAGGACGCCGTGGTGGCGGACCGCGCCGTGCGCGAGCTGATGGGTTCCGAGGTCGGCTATCGCCGCGAGTACATCGAGAAGCACGCGCATGACGCACGCTTCCTAGACGCCTAGCTTTCCCAGGCACCCCATCTTGCCCTTCAGGATTTCGGGCGCCGCACGCAAGGCGTGCGCCCTCATCCTTCAGGGCAACCTGGGGCACCTGGAAAACCTAGGAGGGTTATCCGGCATTCCCGGTAATCCGTCTCCGTGGTAGGGAACTAATGGACCACGCAAACCATGAGGAGGTAACGTGGCAGACGATATCAACAATAACGAGGGTATGGACGAGGCCGGCGATGCCGGTATGCCCGATGATCTGAAGCGCCTGCTTGCCCGTGCTGAGCAGGGCGAGGACGGCGACCCGGACGCCTATAACCCCGATGCCGATGATGATGAGGAAGAAGACGACGCCGAGCTCGAGGAGAGCTTTGGCGAAGTCGACCGTGGCGCCTCGGCCGGCGAGGATATCAACGGCGGCCAGCTCCAGATTTCGGAGTTTGGCCGCGAGATGAAGCAGTCGTTCATCGAGTATTCGATGTCGGTCATCACGGCGCGCGCCCTGCCGGACGTGCGCGACGGCTTAAAGCCGGTGCACCGCCGCATCCTGTACGCGATGAACGAGAGCGGCATCTACCCCAACCGCCCGCACAAGAAGTCAGCTTGGACGGTCGGCGAAGTTATCGGTAAGTACCACCCGCATGGCGATTCCGCGGTCTACGAGGCCATGGTCCGCCTGGCGCAGTGGTTCTCCATGCGCACGCCGCTCATCGACGGTCACGGTAACTTCGGTAACATCGACGGCGACGGCGCGGCGGCCATGCGTTACACCGAGAGCCGCTTGGCAAAGCCCGCCATGGAACTGCTGCGTGACTTGCAGAAGGATACCGTCGACTGGCAGCCCAACTACGACGAATCGCTCGCCGAGCCCGTGGCGCTGCCTGCGCGCTTCCCCAACCTGCTGGTCAACGGCAGCCAGGGCATCGCCGTCGGCATGGCCACCAACATCGCTCCGCATAACCTCACCGAGGCGATCGAGGCCACCTGCTACCTGATCGACAACCCCGACGCCACCGTCGACGAGCTCATGCAGATCATGCCCGGTCCGGACTTCCCCACCGGCGCCATCATCATGGGCAGCGCCGGCATTAAGCAGAGCTACGAGACCGGCCGCGGCTCCATTACCGTGCGTGCCAAGGCACACGTGGAGTCCACCAAGACCGGCCGCAGCCGCCTAGTCTTTACCGAGATTCCCTACATGGTCAACAAGGGCACCCTGCAGGAGAAGATCGCCCAGCTCGTCAACGACAAGCGCATCGAGGGCATCTCGGATATGCGCGATGAGTCCAACCAGAAGGGCATCCGTCTGGTCATCGAGCTCAAGAAGGGCGTCATTCCGCAGGTCGTGCTCAACAATCTGTATAAGTACACCTCGCTGCAGACGACCTTTGGCGCCAACAACCTGGCACTCGTCAACGGCGTTCCCAAATGCCTGAGCCTGCGCGAGATGCTGCAGCACTACATCGACCACCAGGTCGACGTCGTCACCCGCCGCACCCGCTTCGACCTTAAGAAGGCCCAGGCCCGCGCGCATATCCTCGAGGGCTACCTGATGGCCCTTGACCATATCGACGAGGTCATCAGCATCATCCGCTCCTCGCAGACCGACTCCGAGGCCAGCAGCCGACTGATCGAACGCTTTGGCTTTACGCCCGAGCAGACCACGGCCATCCTCGAGATGAAGCTGCGCCGCCTGACCGGCCTGGAGCGCGACAAGATCCAAGAAGAGTTGGACGGCCTGCGCCGCGCCATCGCCTACTACGAGGACCTGCTGGCGCACGAGGAGAAGATTCTGGGCGTCATCAAGGAAGAGATGCGCGAGATCTCCAAGAAGTTTGGCGACAAGCGCCGCACCGAGATCAGCCAGGTTGAGAAGGACTTGGACGTCGAGGACCTCATTGCCGACGAGGATATGGTCGTGACCATCACCCACACCGGCTACGTTAAGCGTATCCCGGTGGCTGCCTACCGTGCCCAGAAGCGCGGTGGCAAGGGCGTGTCGGGCGTCAACCTCAAAGAGGACGATGTTATCGACGAGATGTTCATCGCGTCCACGCACGAGTATGTGCTGTTCTTCTCGAGCAAGGGCAAGGTCTATCGCCTGAAGGTGCACGAGCTGCCGGTGGGTACGCGCCAGGCGCGCGGTACCGCGATCGTCAACCTGCTGCCCTTCGAGGAGGGCGAGAAGATCGCGAGCGTCATCAGCTGCCGCGAGTTCCCGGCCGACGAGTACCTGATGTTTGCCACCAAGAGCGGCATGGTCAAGAAGACCGTGATGAGCGCTTACGATCGTAGCCGCCGTGATGGCCTGATCGCTATCAACCTGCGCGACGACGACGCACTGCTGAACGTGCGCCGCGTGCGCGAGGGTGACAAGATTATCCTAGCCACCACCGCGGGCAAGGCGATCATGTTCTCCGAGGAGCAGGTGCGCGCCACCGGCCGCGATACCAGCGGCGTTCGCGGTATCGGTATGAAGGACGGCGTGAGCGTTCTGGGCATGGAAGTCACTAACGGCAACGGCGATCTGTTCGTCATCACCGAGCGCGGCTACGGCAAGCGCACGCCGGTCGCGGACTACCCAGAGCAGAATCGCGGCGGCCAGGGCGTCTACACCATCCAAATGACCGAGCGCAAGGGCAACCTCGCGGCCATGAAGACGGTGGGCCCGCAGCACGAGCTGTTCATCGTGACGGAGGGTGCGACGGTCATTCGCGTCAAGACCGACGAGATCAGCCAGACCGGCCGCGCCACCCAGGGCGTCAAGATGATGACCGTCGACGACAACGACCGCGTATGCGCCGTAGCCCGCATGACGGCAGCCAAAGAGAAGCCCGAAGGCGAAGCAACAGAAGACGGTTCTGCCCCCGAAGAAGCCCCAGTCGATCTAGGCGATGGCAACGACATGCCAGAAGATCTCCTAGACGAGTAAGAGGCTCTAGCTGGTAAAAATCATCAGACCCCATATATCGGCGGTCGGCGCACTGCGCGCCGACCGCTTTTTTGAAAACCTTTGAACCCCACGTCGCCCCCGGCTGCCCGGCGGCATGCGAAGTCGATCGCGAGTTCCGCACGAGCAGGAGAGCACTTAATGTGCTCTCCGTGCGAGCAGGACTGTCCGAGCAGGCGACTTCGCATGCCGCCGGGCAGCCGGGGGCGACACCCCTCAAAGATTTTCAAAAAAGTTGTTGACGCGCGCGTAACGACTCGTCTAATATATCCCTTGCGCGATGGACCTGTAGCTCAGTTGGTTAGAGCGTCCGGCTGATAACCGGGAGGTCACAAGTTCGAATCTTGTCAGGTCCACCACTTTCTTTCGCAATAAACACCCCAGCGAGAGCCGAGTCGCCGCTGGGGTGTTTATTACTGTCTCCGTGGGGGTTTAGCTCAGCTGGGAGAGCGCGGGCTTTGCAAGCCTGAGGTCAGGGGTTCGATCCCCCTAACCTCCACCATGATGGACCTGTAGCTCAGTTGGTTAGAGCGTCCGGCTGATAACCGGGAGGTCACAAGTTCGAATCTTGTCAGGTCCACCATCAAAACTGTGAAGAGCCCTGGGGCATTGCCTTGGGGCTTTTTTCTTGTCTGCGATAAATCTCATTTTGGTTTTGTGTGCTGTGCGAAAGATTGGGTAGTATAGCTATTCAATGCGGTGGAGCTGCCGCGTGTTAACCGCTACGTACCGGAGGTGTTCCATGGTTCGTGTCGACATAGAGACCATCGTCATGGCCGCCGGTCCCGTGCCATCGCTTATCGTGCTTCGCGAGCGCTGCAGCAAATCGGACTCGCCCGCGCCGCTGCGTTCCCTTTCCATTCAGACTGGTTCGTTTGAAGCCGCTGCCATCAGCCGCGGCATCGATAGCGGCCGCGCCGAGCGCCCGATTACCCATGACCTGTTGCTCGATACTGTTGGCGCCCTGGGCGCCAAGCTCGAGCGCATCGAGATCGTTCGCGCCGAGCCGCCGGTGTTCTACGCGACGATCGTCGTACTGGCCGATGGTGACGAGCGCAAGATCGACGCCCGCCCCAGTGATGCCATTGCCCTTGCCGTGCGCAGCAATGCCCCCATGTTTGTGGAGGACGACATCATGAATCGCCTGGGCACTGTTTCTACCCACGCCGAGGAAGTCGACGACGAGCAGGAGTTCGAGAAGTTCGACGAGTTCGTCCATACGCTCTCCCCCGATGACTTCTAAATGCGGGGCGTCCAGGTTGCGGAGCGTTCGCTGATGGCCGGCGGGATGTCGGCTGAAGCGGCTGCAATCGCCCGCGAGGCCCAGATGCGCTCGGAGGCTTCTGAGGCGGCTCGCATTGCCTATGTGACGCAGGCCCGCACGCTTCGTGAACGCCGCAGCTCGTTTATCAAGATGGTTGTCATCTCCGCCCTTGTCGCGGCAATCTGCTCGCGCCTTCGTGGTACAGTTGGTGCGCTTGGGTTTTCGATCTCTACGGGCCTGGTGATTTGGGGCGTGGTCGATGCGGTCATGCTGACCAGCCAGATCAAGGTGCTCGACAAGCGCGCGTCGGACATGACGCGCGCCCGCGATGCCGCCGCTAAGATCGCCGCCGAGGCGCAAGAACTGTAACGACGCCAGACTCGATGGGAAGGTCTAAAGATGGCACAGGATATGCAGGACGCCGGTAACGTCTCCGCCGAGCTCGACGCCATGGTGTGCGATCTAATCGGCGCGTTCTTGGATGACCTTGCCGCCGGTGAAAACCCCGGCGTGGTCGTGGCAATTGAGGACGCCGCTTCCAACCGTTATCTGGCGGCGCTCGATGAGGATGGCGAAGAGGCGTGCCTCGAGGCGGCCACCAACTTTATCTCCGAGCACAAGATGGGTCTTAAGGACGAGGGCCTGGGCCGTATCGCCCGCTATGCCATCGGCTATACCGGCTGCGTCGAGATTGACGGCGGCTACCATGACGCTCTGCTCGTGAGCTTTTTTGAGACGACGCTCGAGAGCGGTTTTTCGGCATATGTACTGTATGAGGGCATGGGCGCCGGCGATGGTTTTATGTGGAGCGACCCTGAACCTGCAGGTGAGGAAACCCCTCTCATCTAAAATCGCTAAAATAAACGAGTTTTCGGTAAAAGGCTCAATATTCCCGCCGAGCGTTGTATCGCTGGGCGGGTCGCATACGCGTGCCGTTTGTATATGGATAGAAGATAGGGGAACTACATGCGCGTAGACAATCTGAGGAACATCGCCATCATCGCTCACGTCGACCACGGCAAGACGACGATGGTCGACAAGCTCCTGCGTGCCACGGACGCCTTCCGTGCCAACCAGCAGGTCGAGGACCGCGTCCTGGATTCCAACGACCAGGAGCGCGAGCGCGGCATTACGATTCTCGCCAAGAACATCTCTATCGAGTACAAGGACGTTAAGATCAACGTCATCGATACCCCGGGCCACGCCGACTTTGGCGGCGAGGTCGAGCGCGTGCTGCGTATGGCCGACGGCGCCCTGCTGCTGGTCGACGCTTTTGAGGGCCCCATGCCCCAGACCCGCTTCGTGCTGCGTCACGCTATCGACACCGGCCTTAAGATCATGATCGTCATCAACAAGATCGATCGTCCGGGCGCCAACCCCGAGAAGGCCTACAACGACTGCCTGGACCTCATGGCCGACCTGGGCGCAACCGACGACCAGCTCGAGTTCGCCATGGAGCACGTGGTCTACGCCAGCGCCATGAATGGCTTTGCTCGCCTTGACCCCAACGACGGCAACATGGACATGTATCCGCTGCTCGATATGATCATCGACGACATGCCCGCGCCCGAGGTTGACGAGAACGCCCCGCTGGCCATGCAGTGCGTGACCATTGACCACTCCAACTTCGTTGGCCGTATCGGCATCGGTCGCGTGTACTCCGGCACCATCCACCAGGGCGACCAGATTTTGGTTGTGAAGAACGACGGCTCCAGCGCCACCGCTACCGTCAAACAGCTCTTTACCTTCGACTACCTGGGCCGCACCGAGTGCCAGGAAGTCGGCGCCGGCGACATCGCTGCCGTCGTGGGCATCGACCGCACCGATATCGGCGATGTCTACACCGATCCCGAGAACCCCGTTGAGCTCGAGCCCATCGAGATCGACCCGCCGACCATGTCCATCGTCTTTGAGGCGTCGACCTCCCCGCTCGTCGGTCGCGACGGCGACATCGTGGGCGCCCGTCAGCTCAAGGAGCGCCTGTTCAACGAGGCCGAGAACAACGTGACCATGAAGATCGAGGAGCTCGAGGACAAGAGCGGCGTCGAGGTCTCGGGCCGCGGCATTCTGCACCTATCCGTTCTGATGGAGTCCATGCGCCGCGAGGGCTTTGAGTTCCAGGTCGGCCGTCCCCGCGTTCTGTTTAAGAAGGACGAGAACGGCAACAAGATGGAGCCTGTCGAGCAGGCCGTCGTCGAGTGCCCGGACGAGTACTCGGGCAAGGTCGTTGAGGTCTTCGGCACCTCCGGCGGCATCATGACGAGCATGGATACCTCGGGCATCGTGACGCACCTCGAGTTTAAGATCCCGACCCGCGGCATCATGGGTCTTAAGAACCGCATTATGAACGTTACCCACGGCGAGGGCGTGTTCTACCACACCTTCCTGGAGTATGGTCCTTACGCCGGCGAGATCGGTAACCGTCAGAACGGCGCCATGATCTCCATGACCACCGAGAAGGCCGTTGCCTATGCTCTGGGTACGCTGCAGGAGCGCGGCCAGCTGTTTGTTGAGCCGGGCACCGAGTGCTATGAGGGCATGATCGTGGGCGAGCGCAGCAAGGCCGGCGACATGGTCGTCAACATCGCCCGTACCAAGAACCTGGGCAACCAGCGTTCCTCGACCTCCGATATCTCCGTCCAGCTGGTGCCGCCCCGCACTTTCTCGCTGGAGGAAGCGCTGGAGTACATCGCCGACGACGAGCTGGTCGAGATCACTCCCAAGAACATTCGCCTGCGCAAGCGTCTGCTCAACGCCACCGACCGCAAGAAGGCTGCCGTCCGCGCCGGCCAGGTCAACAAATAAGCGCTGGGCTTTATAGCGACTAACAAGAAAGGGCGTCGACCGCAATGGTCGGCGCCCTTTTTGGTGCAAGGGGATCAGGTTGCTTTGCGCCACCACAAAGGTGCCTGGCCCTTTTGTGGTGGTTGGCGGCTAGGCGGTGGGGAGTCCTGGCGTGTTAGCCGGCTGCTGCGGCTTGAGGTGGGCGTTGCGCCAGATGATCTGGATGGCGTAGCCGAGCGTGAAGACGAAGGCTACACCGCTGACAAAGTTGCCCATAAGAGGAAGTGCCGTGAGTGCGCCCGCGACGATACCGCCCACGGCGGCCATGGCGTAGCGGTTTTGGTTGTGTCCGACCATGCGCGCGACCGCGGTGCCCGTAAATGCCGCCGAGACCAAAGCGATGCCGATGACGCCGCACATGAGGGCGGCGGCGAGCGACAGGCCTGCAATCGAGATGATGAGCAGCAGCACGGCGGGAGCGACGGCGACCGTGCCCAGAAGACCACTTACCCACAGCGGCATGGGACGCTGATGGAGCATGCCGGCAGCGCTGGCGGTTGCGCGTGGAAAGACAAGCTCAAGCAGGATGGCGACAAAGCAGGTGGAAAGCGCCGCGGCAACGATGCCGCCGATAATGTCGTTGGCCGTAGAGGTGTTCTCGTTCTCGGTCCGGTCGATCTTGAGAGCTCCGACCTGGGCGCCCTCGGCCCGCTCGGGGTCCTGTGAGACGTGGGCGTTCACCGTGCCGGTGATGCGGGCGTTTTTACCCAGGATGAGCTTGTCGGCCCAGACCTCAACATCGCCATCGACGGTGCCGTCGATGGTTACGGTGTCGCCGGCAAGCGCCGCCGATTTGGCGGAGCCGCGCAGGGCGACCGTTTCGCCTGCCGCGTAAAAACAGTTGGCGGTGCTGCCGGTGTTGAGCACGACGTGCTGGCCGGCCACCGTGACGCTGCCATCGATTGCGGTTTTGGCGATATCGATGGTGCGTGCCGCCAGACGAACGGCGCCGCCTACGGTGCAATCGCGAATCGACAGGTTCTCACCCGCCGCGATAATATCGCGGCCGATGGAGGCGTCGTCTAGGTTGAGACTTTGGCCGGCCCAGTACAGGTCGCCTTCGATACCGGACGGAGTTGAGTCAACTTCGGTTGCGAGCACGTTTCCCGCGGTGTCGGTGCCGGCGAACGACACCGTGGGAAGTGCGGTGAGCGCGAGCGCAATCAGCGCGAATAGGATGGTGATGCGGGTCTGCGCTTTGTGGCGCCGGATCGACGGTACTTGGTTGCAAGGCATAGTGAATCCTTCGTTAGATACTCGACAGGTATCTAACAGGGTACCCAACGCGCGGGCGCTCTAAAAGAATCTCTCGGTTGCATTTCGAGGGGTTGTGCTGTGCTACCTACTTTTTACGGTGCAAAAAGCGCGCGATGTCTTCCTCGGTAGGGCTTTTAATGTCAAAGCGCAGTGATAGCCAACGCAGCCCCATGGTCACCACAACGCATACGACCAGTGCGGCAACATTGCTCATGAGGCCGCTCATGACGAGGGCTACATAGCTTGCCGATCCGGCGATGGCCGCGATGGCATAGAAGTTGGTGCGTTGGAAAATGCCCGGGACCACGCCCATAAAGCCGTCGCGCAGCATGCCGCCGCCCACGGCGGTAAAGAAGCCCATCATGATACATACGGCGGGCGCAAATCCGTACACCAACGCCTTGTCCGCGCCGGTTGCTGCATAGATGCCGACCGAGATGATGTCGAGCAGGGGAATGAGTTTTTCGGGCTTATCGACGATTGCCGGGAAGATATAGATGATGGCGGCTGTGGCGATGGAGAGCGGTAGTGCCATGGGCTGGTTGAGGATGTAGACGTTGCCGACCTGGAGCGTCATATCGCGCAAAAGACCGCCGCCCAGACCGCAGACCACCGCGAGCGCGACCGCGCCCACCAGGTCGAGCTTGTGCTCGCGAGCGACCAGCACGCCCGAGATCGATGCCGCGACAACGGCGAACATCTCGAGCCAAAATGGGATAGCGACCATGGCATCCGAGGCGTGTGAAGTAACAGTCATAGCGGCGACGACGGGCAAGATGAGGTCCTTTGATTCTCGGGTTTGAACAATGCCCGTACATAGTACATGGTTGGCGGCGATTGAGACCCTATTGCTCGGCAAACGGTAGGGACTGGGCGCGGGCGTGGCGTTACTGGAATGCCAGGGGTCCAAAACATGTACATCAGCCTCCAAAAACGACATTTTTCGACATCTTTGGAGGCTGACGTACATGTTTGGATTGGGTTCACAGCATGAGTGAGTTGATTTACTCACATCCGGTATATTTCCCCACTTCAACGGACATAAGAGTTGGATACCGGCTCAGAGCGAGAGGCCCTCAATGGATACCCCTGTTCTCATTTCGCATAAAACCGCATGGCTTGTCCATCATGCACCCCAGAATTTGGTTCAGTCTCTTGCGCGGCACGACTACCAGATAGGCGCACAAGGCATCTCCACCCAACAACGCGTTGCGCGCATACGACAGGCACTTATCGACTGCGGCATTCCGTCCGATATGCTCAAGACTATCGATATCTCGGTTGTATTCGAATTCGAGCGAATTCGCACCAAAGGCGTCATTTGCCACATTCTTGGACAAAATCTTCCCTACGAGCATATTAACGAGTTGACGCCCGGAATCTTCATCACCGACGAAGCCTTCACCTTCGTGCTCGCTGCCGAGTGGATGGATAGGATCGAATATCTCGAATATGGCTATGAAGTTTGCGGCGATTATCGCATGAGGCTCAATCCCGCCGACCCTTATACCGAGCAACCAGCCACCACCTCCAAGGATGAAATAATCGAACTGCTCGATCGGCATCCCGGCAAACCCGGTGCCACACGTGCACGGCTCGCGCTCAGGCATATCTACGATCGCTCGGCCTCGCCTATGGAGACCGCTTCGGCAATCGCCCTCTCACTCCCAACAAGCGAAGGCGGCGTTGGCATCCGAGGTATCGAACTCAACAAACCACTCGAGATCCCTCAACGTCTCTGGCATTGCGCCAAAGCTCGAACACTTAAAATCGATGCGCTCGTTACCTACAAGCGCAGGGAGCTCGGTATCGAATATAAGGGCGGTTTTCACGATGAGTTCGAGCGCAAAGGAGCAGATGCGGAGCGAGAGGCCGTTCTCTCCCAAATGGGATATCGAATCGTTACGCTCACTTCGGCTCAGTTCGGCAGCCAACTCGCCTTTCACCGCGCCATGAACAACATTCGCGAAGCACTCGGCATGCCTCGCTGTACCGACACCGGGCACCAGCGAGAGCAAAACGAACTACGCAAGGCTCTTATCCGCAACTGGAAAGGTATGCGAGACGAAGAGGCGCCTTCCGAATAGTGCCACTCCCGTGAGCTCAATCCAAACGTGTACGTCAGCCTTCAAAGATGTCGAAAAATGTCGGTTTTGGAGGCTGACGTACATGTTTGTGAGGGAAGGGCGGGTTCGAATCCCTCCTCCTCCGCCGTATTTGCTTGTAAGGGACTCTAAACAAAAAAGCCCCCGTTTTCGGGAGCTTTCTCAACCAAAATGGCGGAGGAGGAGGGATTCGAACCCTCGTGACCTTATACAGGCCAAACGGTTTTCGAGACCGCCGCATTCAACCACTCTGCCACCCCTCCGCGTGGGGTAAAAACAAAGCAGGCTCGAAGACCTGCTTTGGAATTAACTGGCGGAGAGTCAGGGATTTGAACCCTGGAGACGCTTTTGACGCCTACACGATTTCCAATCGTGCTCCTTCGGCCACTCGGACAACTCTCCGTTAAATGCGAAAGTCAGTATACACGAGGAATCGCAAAGTGCAAACAGAAAAGTTGGCATTTTTTAAAACGCTTGGCCGTGCTTGGCGCTGCAGTGGGGCTTGAGGTCCCAAAAAACGGCTTCCGACCAGCGTGGTTGATCAACTCAATTGTTCAAAAAAGGGTATTCATAAGCGACTTGGCAATGAATTTAAAAAGGCTCTGTTAGACCAGGATTGACATACATGTGTCCCCAC
>NZ_QRHM01000016.1:0-3012 GCF_003470325.1 Collinsella sp. AM24-1
CCGGACCGCCCCGCGGTCCAACTTTCTGTCCGCACCCCCAACAGGAACTATTTCACCGCAACTTTTCTTTAGATCGGATTTCGGGCTGATGCTAAGTTTGTAACATTTCAAAACTCTACCGGATTACGGGGCTGAATTGACAACCTCTATCCATTCCAGTAATTTGCAAATTTCAACAAGCTATCTACCTGCGGTTTTATTTAGGTCATTTTTGCTGTGGTCGGGCATCACCAATCTAGCCCTGTAATCCGCCCTACTTTTGATAACAGCAAGTATGAAACGGGGCTATTTTTACCACTCTTTACCTCTATTGCGATCTCCGCTCGCATGACCTCCTGAGTTGCGGTGAAATAAGGACTGTTTGGCGGGTAGAAGCCGATATTCAATCCCTATTTCACCGCAACTTAATAGTTACTTGTGGACCAAGCGGGCGCAGAAGTGGCCGTCGTAGGAGTCAGCGTTTACCGGCACGCTTTGGAAGAGGCCTCGTTCGTTCTGGCGTACGGATACGAGCTTCTTAGCCTGATCGAACTCGAGGAGTTGCAAAATCTGCGCCTCGGAGAGCGGCTCCAGGCTAAAACAGGTGCCCTCGGGAGAGTTCAGGAAAGCATCCACCACCTGCGTGTTCTCTTCATCAAACACCGAGCACGTCGCATAGATGAGCTCGCCATCCTCGGCGACGCGCGCAGCGGCTTCTTTGAGCATCGTCAGCTGCAGTTTGGGCAGCTCAACCGTCACATCCTTTTCGGTCAGACGCCACGGGATCTCAGGATGGCGGCGCATGGTGCCGGTGCCCGAGCACGGCGCATCGATAAAGACCGTGTCGAACTTAACCGGCTTGCCAAGCATGGCATCAAACGATGTCAGTACTTCATCAAGCTCGCAGGCATCACCCGAAACCGTTCGAACGCCCTGAATACCGGCCTTATGAAGGCGAGCGAGATTCAGATCGCACTTGCGATCATGCAGATCGAGCGCCGTATGCTGACGCTCATAGCCCGCACGCTTGGCCTGGCACATCATCACATAGGTCTTGGTGCCACGGCCGGCACCAATCTCAAGGCAGCTGCCAGGGCGCGTGGCAGCTGTGGCGATAAGCTGGGCGTTAAGGTCCGAGGCCACGGCAGCAGCACGCTCAAATACGCCCGACGCAACCGTAACCTGAGCATCGACCGGAGCATGGCAACCCGGGAACACGGGTGCCACAAGCTGCGAGATATACGGATCGGGCTTGGACGCAAAGGCGTTCTCATGCAGGGCCAGCGGTGCGGGGGCCAGATTGCCGGCAAAGTTAAGCGCACCCTCTGGAGTGTCAAACGACGCCATAATGCGAGCGCATAGCCAGCGAGGTAGACCCATCAGGCGCGACAGACGAACCAAACGTCGCTCAGACTCATCCACATCGGACGCAGTAGCAAAGTCCTCAACATTGTCTGCAACCTTATGCAGTACAGCATTGGCCAAGCCAGCGGCAGACTTAGCCCCGCAGCGAACCAGCTCAACACCCTGACTTACGGCAACGCGGCCCGGCGTATGCAGATAGAGCATCTCGAAGGCCGAGATACGAAGCGCCATGCGAACACGCGGCGCAACCTTTTTAGGCTTATCGAGAAACTGATCGAGCAGCTCATCCAAAATACCCTGGGTGGCCGCAACGCCAAGTGCCAAACGAGCTGCAAAAGCAGAATCGCGCTGGTCAATAGCCTTGGCCGAAGCACGGGACGAGAGCACGTCGCGCGCGTACATGCCGCGGCGATCGGCTTCCATCAAAACATCAAGCGCGAGCTTACGCGCGGGAGACAGCTTGCTCATGACAAAACACCCCAGATAAGATCGGCACCCTGCAGGCCAGCAGCCCAAGCAGAAGCATCCATGGCACGCTTGCCATCGGGCTTAACCTCGAGCAACTCAATCGAGCCATCGGAAAGACCCAGGAAAACACGCTTGGCCTGAACGGCGACGAGCCCCTCGCCAAGCGACACATCAGCAGGCGCAGCATCGAGCACGCGCACGGTCTTGCCGGCAATCACGCAACGAGCAGGCGCGGTATCGGAAGAGGCCAGCACATGACGCACGCAATCAAGCGCCGCCATTTGCGGATCCAAGCGCATCTCCTGCTTAGAAATCTTGGCAGCATGGGTAACGAGCGCCTCATCCTGTTCAATCCACACGGCGGTGCCATCAGCAAGAGAAGGAAGCGTATCGGCAAGCAGTTTACCGCCAAGCTCACCAAGCTCCATGGTCAGCGCCTCAGCATGCTTACCGGCAACCGACGTGGAAGCCTGAGCACAATAGGCACCAGTATCCACGCCATGCCCAATGCGCATGATAGAAACGCCAGCAACCTCATCACCAGCAAGAATGGCACGCTGAATAGGAGCAGCCCCACGCCAACGAGGCAGCAAGGACGCATGAACATTCACAATACCAAGCGGCGCCATATGCAGCACCTCATCAGGCAAAATACAGCCATAAGCAGCCACACAGAAAATATCAGCCTGGGCAGCCTGGAGCACCTCAACAACCTCAGGCGTCATACGATTAGCCTCAACAACCGGTAACCCCAGCTCAAGCGCCTTAGCCTTAACAGGAGACGGCTCAAGCTTCTTACCACGCCCACGAACAGCATCAGGACGAGTAACAACAAGCGCAATCTCATTCCCAGCCTCAACAAGCGAAGTCAAAGAAGGCACAGCAAAATCAGGCGTACCCATAAACACAATACGCATATAAGTTTGTCTCCTCTCAATAACGAGCCGAGACGGCTACAAAAGAAGCGTTCCAGGCCGCATGCGCGCCCAGCCGCAAGAACAATTCAACAAGAACAAATATACCCAAAAACAAAGAAAGAGCCGCATGAAAGCAGCCCTCCCAACAAAGCAATTATCAGCGAAGACGCCCCTCCCTGGCCCGACGGCACCCGGGCGAGACAGGCAGCGTCAACGTAGTCCCCGGGGCGCCCGCCTATATCGTCCCGCGCGCAGTTTCGCAGCGCAGCGAGAATGTTTGAGC
>NZ_QRHM01000016.1:3065-47877 GCF_003470325.1 Collinsella sp. AM24-1
GCGGGCGCCCCGGGGACGGACAAACCTACTCCGTCTCGCCCGGTCGAGCGCCGCGGGCCAGGGCGTCCTGGTACTCCTTGACGGCCTTGAGCCTCTGCATCGGCTTCAGTCGCTCGAACATGGTGTTGCCGTGCAGGTGATCGATCTCGTGCTGCAGGCACACGCAGAACAGGTCGCCCGAAGCCTCATAGCGAATCAGGTTGGCATCCAAGTCGTACGCCTCGACGACGACATGGTCGGGACGCTCGATCTCGCAGCTAATGCCGGGGATGGACAGGCAACCCTCGCTATACGGCACGAGATGGTCGCTCTGCTCAACAATGACGGGGTTGATGAGCACGTATGGGTCGTAGTCATTCTTGTCGGTGTAGTCGCAGTCGATGGTGACGAGCTGAATGAGTTCACCGATCTGCGGGGCAGCAAGGCCGCAGCCGCCGTTCTCGAACATCATCTTCTTCATCTTCTCGGCAAGCGCCTCGATCGCCGGGGTGATCTCCTCGATGGCGGCGCACTCCTGGCGCAGACGAGGGTCGGGCGACAGTACGATTCCGTTGGCTTCCATGGCCATCCTTTCGGGTTGTTACATCAAATCATAGGCGTCGACGTCAACGCTTACGCTCACGCCGCGCACGGAGCCCACCTCATTGAGGCAGGCGTCGATATCATCAGAGACATGGTACCCCACGGGCGACTTCACAAGCAGGTGGAAGCGATAACGGTCCTTGGCTCTCTCGATTACACACGAAGCCGGGCCCAGCACCTGCGGCACGGCACTCCCTGCCCGCAAAAAGTCGGGCGCGGCGGCATGCCAGCGGCGCTTAAGGAGTTTTGCAATGCGCCCAATGTAGTCCTGCGCGTCATCCGCGTTCGCCGACCACACCAAAATGTTGACCAGGCGCACAAAGGGCGGATACAGCGCGTCGCGCCGCTGGTCAAGGTCGTAGTCGGTAAAGATAGAACGGTCGTGCTCGACGACGGCGCGAATGACCGGATCCTCGGGCAGATAGGTCTGGATGATGACCTCGCCGGGACGATCGCCGCGGCCGGCGCGGCCCGCCACCTGCTCCAGCAGATCGTAGGCGCGCTCCCCTGCGCGGAAGTCCGGCAGCTTGAGGGCGAAGTCAGCATTGACCACACCCACGAGCGTGACCTCGGGAAAGTCGAGACCCTTTGCGATCATCTGGGTGCCCAGCAGCACCGCGCAATCGGCGGCATCGAACTGCTCGAGCAGCTTTTTGTGCGCATCCTTCCCGCGCGTGGAATCGGCATCCATGCGAATAATGGCGACGTCCTCGGGCAGCATCTGGTGCAGCGCGTCCTCGATCTGCTGAGTGCCCAGCCCCATTTTTGCCAGGTAGCGACTGCCACATTTGGGGCAACGGCTCGTGGGCGCGGGATACGGCTGCACGCGCCAAGACGAACCGCATGTGTGACACTGCAGCGTGTGCGTGCGCTCGTGATACGTAAGCGCGGTGGAGCAGTGGTTGCAGGTGGGAACGCAGCCGCACTCGCGGCACATCAAAAACGGCGCAAAACCGCGGCGGTTGTGCAGCAGCACGGCCTTTTCGCGGCGCTCGACCACACGCTCCAGGCCTTCCATCAGCGGTTTTGAGAACATGGAGCGGCTGCCGTGTGCGAACTCGCGACGCAGGTCGGCAATGCGGACCATAGGCAGCACGGCGTGTCCGGGGCGCTCGGGCATCTCGACACGCGTCCAGGTGGCACCGTTATACATGCCGCGGCGGCAGCGGTCGAGGGCCTCGGCAGAAGGCGTGGCCGACCCCAGCACGAGCGGGCAGCGATAGCGGCGCGCCATCTCGGCTGCCACCTCGCGCGCATGGTAGCGCGGACTGGAGCCCTGCTTGTAACTAGTCTCGTGCTCCTCGTCGATGATGATGAGACCAAGGTCGCTGAGCGGGCAAAAAAGCGCCGAGCGGGCGCCGACCACCACGCGGGCCGCACCGCTGGCGACCATATCCCACTGGTCGAGACGCTCGCCAGCAGAAAGACGCGAATGGAAAACGGCCACCGTCTCGCCAAAGCGCGAGCGGAAGCGGCCGACGGTCTGGGCCGTCAGCGAGATCTCGGGCACCAGCACGCAGGCAGAGCGACCGGCTACGAGCACGCGCTCGATGGCGGAGAGGTAAACCTCGGTTTTGCCGGAGCCGGTGACGCCGTCGACCAGCACCACGTCGCCATGAGCGTCCAGACGGGCGCGCTCAATCTGCGCGAGCGCTTGCTGCTGACCGTTCGTAAGCGCGACCGGCGGTTTGCCGCTTGCAGAGGACAGCGTAGTCTGCTCGCTGCAACCGCGCCAGGCGCGGCGCTCTTCCACCACCACGACGCCACGTTTTTCGAGCGCCTTGATGGTCGCCGACATACTGTTATAGAGAAGGTTGAGGTCGCGCGTCGTGACAGGACCACACTGGAGCGCCTCGATGAGTTGGCGCTGGCGGACCGCGGTCTTGGGTGGCGTGTAGTCAAAGCCTTCGGGCGTAAGCATCACCCAGCGGTTTTGGATGGGTTTGACGGCTGGACGTTCAACCGTCCACACGCCGTCGTCGCCCTTGACCACACGCGGGCTGCCACCCGGAGGCAAGAACAGGCGCAGGCACTCGGAAAGCGTCGCGACATACTCGCGGCTCATCCAACGTGCGATGCGGGCGGCTTCGGCGGTAAAGAGCGGTTTGCTGAGGATGGCCTCGATGGGCTTGATGCGCACGGGGTCGAGGGCGTTGTTGCCCGGCAGATCGCCCAGATCAGGCGCAATGTCGACGACATAGCCCGCGGCGGCACGGTTACCAAAGTGGACCAGGACCGTGGACCCGATCTGGACCTCGTTGGCAAGGGACTCGGGGATGCCGTAAGCAAACGGTTCCGACAGCGCACGGGTGGGGATGTCGAGGACCACGCTCGCGTAGGCGGCAGGGGGCTCGGGCGCAGGCTTAGACTGAGCCGAGGCAGCGGCAGGCTTGGGCTTCACCGGAGCTTCCTCCGGTTCCGGCGAACCAAACAGCGACAGTTGTTGAGCCATACACCACCTCTAACGAACGGACCTGAAAGGGGTGGGACAAAATAATCAGTAGAGTTTGTCCCATGGCCGATACGAGTGTCGAGCTTGTTGCGTCACTCGAACATGGGACAAACACTACTGATTATTTTGTCCCAGCAACCCACTCATCGGTACAGAAACAAGAGCCCCGCTCGGGTGGAACGGGGCTCGGATACAAACGTTTGCGCAGCGATTACAGCGCCATCGTGCGGGCGCGGTCGATGCGCGCCAGGCAGTCGTCGCGGCCGACGAGCGCCATGGTCTCGCCCAGCGGAGGGCTCACCATGTTGCCGCAGACAGCGACGCGCACGGCCTGGAACACCACGCGCTTCTTAAGGTCCATCTGCTCGGGCAGCGGCTCAAGCGCGGCGTCGATGGCCTCGGCAGTCCAATCGTCCACGCCCTCGAGCGCGGCCTTGGCGGCGTCCAGAATTGAACCCATACCCTCCTTGGCCAGGCCCTTGTTAACGGATTTCTCGTCATACTCGAGCGTCTCGGCCGTAGCAAAGATGGGAGCGGCGACGGTCACGGCGTCGGCCGGCATCTTGGTGCGCGGCTTGACGATGGCGGCAAGCGCATCAATCCAGTCCTCGCCGTACTCGACGTTGCCCTCGATGAGACCCGCCTCGTGTAGCTCGGGGACCATGATCTCATCGGCAAACTGAGCATCGGACATGCCGTTGATGTACTCGGCATTGACCCACTCGAGTTTCTTGGGGTCGAAGGTCGCCGGGTTCTTGGAGATGCGGTCGAGCGAGAACTTGCTGGCCAGGACATCGCGCGGGATGATTGTGGTCTCGCCGTCGAGCGACCAGCCGAGCAGCGCCAGGTAGTTGACGAAGGCGTCGGACAGGTAACCAGCGTCGCGGTACTCCTCCACCGAGGTGGCGCCATGGCGCTTGGAGAGCTTCTTGCCGTCGGCGCCCAGGATCATGGAGATGTGGGCGAACGTGGGCACGGACGCGCCGAGGGCCTCGTAGACCATGACCTGACGCGGGGTGTTGGACAGGTGGTCGTCGCCGCGGATGACATGGGTGATCTTCATCATGGCGTCGTCGACGACGGTCGCAAAGTTGTACGTGGGCGTGCCATCGGAGCGGAAGATCACAAAGTCGTCGAGCTCCTTGGCGTCGAAGGTCACCTCGCCGTGGACGGCATCGTGGATGACGACGTCGCCGCGGTCCTCGGGCACCTTGATGCGTAGGACGTAGGACTCGCCGGCCTCGATGCGACGGCGGGCCTCCTCGGGATCAAGATCGCGGCAACGGCGCTGATAGCCCTGGAAGGGGTCCTTGCGCTCCTGCGCGGCCTTGCGATCGGCGTCGAGCTGCTCCTTGGTGCAGAAGCAGGGATAGGCCTTACCCTCGTCCCAAAGCTTCTGGGCGGCCTGCTTGTACAGGTCCAGGCGCTCGGTCTGGGCGTAGGGGCCAAAGTCTCCGCCCACCTCGGGACCCTCGTCCCAGTCCAGGCCCAGCCAACGCATGGCGCGCAGGATAATCTGCGTGTTCTCGTCGGTAGAGCGGGTGGGGTCAGTGTCGTCGATACGCAGGATGAACGTGCCGCCGTTTGCACGGGCGAAAGCCCAGTTATAGATAGCGGTGCGGGCGCCGCCGATGTGCAGCTTACCCGTCGGTGAGGGTGCAAAGCGGACGCGAACGTCTGATGCCATGGAAATCTCCTCGATTGCAGGATGGATGTTTAACCGCACCAGTATAAAGCAACAATGCCCACCTCCGCACAAAGGGCACCGACCCACTCATTGGGGACTACTCATTGGGGCCAGACTTAAATGACCAGTCGTTGTAGTCATTGGGGACATTCTTGGTTTAAGACTGGTCATTTAAGTCTGTCCCCAATGAGTAGGTGCGGAAAGGGTGTGAATGTTTGATTTACGCGCTATGATGTGCCCTTGCATAGAGAGCCCGGCGGAATGGTAACGGTCGCCGGGACACGTTTTTGAAAGGACAATCATGTCAGAAGAACTTCGTTCCATCCCACCCCAACACGGGTCCTTTGTTTTTACGTCGGAGTCGGTGACCGAAGGTCATCCCGATAAGATCGCTGACCAGATCAGTGACGCCGTCCTCGACGCAATCCTCGCCAAAGAAATAGAGCTCCAGGAGCAGGGCTACATCGCCCCCAACGGCGTGCCGGCCAACGTGGAGAACGTCCGCTGCGCCTGCGAGACCCTCGTGACCACCGGCACCGTCATCGTCGCCGGCGAGATTCGCACCCAGGCCTACGTCGACGTACAGGAAATCGCCCGCGGCGTCATCCGCCGCATTGGCTACAACCGCGCCAAGTTCGGTTTTGACTGCGACACCTGCGGCGTTATGAGCCTCATCCACGAGCAGTCGCCCGATATCGCCCAGGGCGTTGACGAGTCCTTCGAGACCCAGACCGGCGCTACCACCGACCCGATCGACCTGATCGGCGCCGGCGACCAGGGCATGATGTTCGGCTATGCCTCCAACGAGACCAAGACCCTCATGCCCATGCCGCACTACCTGGCAAGCCGCCTGGCCGAGCGCCTGGCCGCCGTGCGCCACGACGGCACCCTGCCCTACCTGCGCCCCGACGGCAAGACCCAGGTCACCGTGCGCTATGAGGAAGGCAAGCCCGTCGAGGTCACGACCATCGTCATCTCCACGCAGCACGCAGCCGAGATCGAGGACATGGGCAAGATCAAGGACGACCTCATCGAGCATGTCATCGCTCCCGTCATGGCTGCCGAGAACATGCCGTGGAACAACGCGGACATCTATGTGAACCCCACCGGTCGCTTTGTCGTGGGCGGCCCCATGGGTGACACGGGCCTGACCGGTCGCAAGATCATCGTCGACACCTACGGCGGTTACGGCCGTCACGGTGGCGGTGCCTTTAGCGGCAAGGATTGCACCAAGGTCGACCGCTCCGCCGCGTACGCCGCGCGCTGGGTCGCCAAGAACGTGGTCGCCGCCGGTCTGGCCGACCGCTGCGAAGTCGAGCTTGCCTACGCCATCGGCGTTTCCAAGCCCCTCTCAATCATGGTCGACACCTTCGGTACCGCGCATGTTGCCGAGGACAAGATCGTCGAGGCCGTTGAGAAAACCTTCGACCTGCGCCCGGGCGCCATCATCCGCGACCTAGACCTGCGTCGCCCCATCTACGAAAAGACGGCAGCCTACGGTCACTTCGGCCGCGAAGACGCCGACTTCACCTGGGAGAAAACCGACCGAGTCGATGAACTCAAAGCAGCCTGCGGCCTGTAAGCTAACGAGAAAAGCCACAGCCAAATAGAAACGCACCAATAGAAGTACCGGCTCCAACCGGTACTTCTTTTTTATTAATCCGGTGGTGAAGATATATCGATATGAGCCCACGCTGCGTCACCAGCTAATGAATTTTGCAGCATGCGCACTTCTACCATGTATCCTTAGTCCCGAGGGGCGGGGCATAAGGTCGATCGCGAGTTCCGCACGAGCCGGAGAGCACTTAATGTGCTCTCCGTGCGAGCAGGACTGCCCGAGCAGGCGACCTTATGCCCCGCCCCTCGGGACGACGAGACAAGGCAAAGGAGCAGCCATGGCAGGCAAGCCGCAAACACTAGCTACGACCTCGGCATTCGAGATCTTGGGGCCCGTCATGGTCGGCCCCAGCTCATCGCACACCGCTGGCGCCCTGCGCTGCGCCCAAGTTGCCGCCAGCCTGCTGGAAGGCCGCATCACTAAGGTCACCTTTGGCCTGTGGAACTCCTTTGCCCACACCTACCGCGGCCACGGCACCGATCGTGCGCTCGTCGCGGGCATCCTGGGCCTCGACACCGATGACGAGAACATCAAGCAGGCCTTCGACCTCGCGCACGAGCAGGGCCTCGAATATCACTTTGACATCAAGGGCGACGACGCCTCCATCCACCCCAACACCGTCGACATCGACATGGTCGACGACACGGGCGCCACGGCCCAGGTCCGCGGTGAGAGCCTGGGCGGCGGCAAGATGCGCATCAGCCGCATTAACGGCGTCGGCGTCGACATCTCGGGCATGTACTCCACACTCTTCGTGGCGCACTACGACGTCCCCGGCGTGCTCGCCGCGCTCACGAACCTGCTCGCCTACGCACACGTGAACATCGCCTTCTGCCGCACCTACCGCACCGAAGTGGGCGGCCAGGCCTACTCCGTCTTCGAGACCGACGGCGCGCCCGACGACACCGTCGTCCCCATGCTCCGCAAACTCGACAATGTCGATTACGCGACCTTTATCGAGCTCCCCGGTTCTGCCTCGTCGCTCTCCCCCGGTGTCTCGGCAAAGGAGATCTTCGACGACGGCGAGCAGCTGCTCGATGCGTGCGCCGAGCTCGGCCTGAATATCGGCGCCGTTATGGCCGTGCGCGAGGCGCGTCTGACCGGCGAGGCCCACGCCGTCGCCGCCATGCGCCGCGTGCTCGACGTCATGCGCGAGGAGACCACGACCCCCATCGTCAATCCGCAACGATCGCTCGGCGGGCTTATCGGCGGCGAGGCTAAACTCGTCGATGCCACCGGCCGCAACGATTTGAGCACGAGCCTGATGGGCACCGTTCAAACCGACGCCGTGGCCCGCGCGATGGCCGTGCTCGAGCGCTCCGCCACGATGGGAGTGATCGTCGCCGCTCCCACGGCAGGCTCCGCGGGTGTCGTGCCCGGCTGCGTGCTGGCGCTCGCCGATCACCTTCAGCTCGACGACGAGCAGGTCATGGACGCGCTCTACTGCGCAGCCGCCATCGGCCTCAACCTCACCACGAGCGCCTGCGTCGCCGGTGCCGAGGGCGGCTGCCAGGCTGAGGTAGGAAGTGCGGCCGCCATGGCAGCCGCCGCGCTGGTGCAGATGCTCGGCGGCACGCCCGGGCAGGCGCTCGACGCCAGTTCCATCGCGCTGAGTAACTTGCTGGGCCTCGTTTGTGACCCCGTCGGTGGCCTCGTGGAGGTACCCTGCCAAAACCGCAACGCCATCGGCGTGGCAGCCGCCTTTAGCTCGGCGCAGCTTGCACTTGCCGGTATCAAGAGCCTGGTGCCGTTTGACCAGATGGCGCACGTCATGCTCTCCGTGGGCCACGCGTTGCCGGCCACGCTGCGCGAGACGGCAAAGGGTGGCATCGCGCAGGCTCCGGCCGCACTTTCGGCCTGTGCAAAATGCGGTGTGTGCGGATAGCGACAAAGAAAGACTCGAAGGTGGGACAAATGTCCCACCTCTTTTGAATGCCACCGTTTCCATACCACAAACAACTAGGTAATCGCTATAATGCAAGCCCAGTAAAAACACGATGAGCCGCAAGGCGAAATTCGAAGGATATGCATACGATGTCGCAAAACGATCGAACTCAACTGATTCCCGATCCGCAGCAGCCGAGCAGGCACACCGGCGGCGTTCAATCGCCGCGTCCTATCGCGCCGAGCCGCGGTCAGCAGCGAGGTGCGGCAAACGTTTCCCAACGTCCGAACAAGCAGCATCAGCAGCGCCAGACAAATGGCAATGCGCCCAAGCAGCCCCCCACGCACGCTCGAGGCGATCGCGGCCCCGCACGCAAACCCGCCGAAAACAATAAGTCGGGCAAAAAGACGACGCTCTTTGTCGTTCTGGGTCTTATCGTCATTGTCTATATCGTAGGCGTCGTAGCGTTTTCGCAGGTAGCCTACCCCAACACCACTATCGCCAGCGTCGATGTCTCGTTCTCCAACGCTTCGTCTGCCGCCACCAAGGTCAACTCGGCTTGGAAGCACTATAAGCTCACCGTGACAGGCGATGACTTTAGCTGGACCTATCAGCCCGAGTCCGATGAGCCCATTGTCGACGGCGAAGCTGCCGCAAAAGAGATTATCAGCCGCAACGAAGCCATTGTATGGCCGGTTCGCCTTGTAGAATCCTTAAGCGGCAAGACCAAAACAACCGCTAGCTCCAACGAAGTCGATCTTGATCAAGACGTCGACCTGTCCATGCTCTCCGACACCTTTGACCAAAAGCAGTTTGAGAAGGATCTGGGCGCCGCCATCGACGAGTTTAACGAGGGGCGTTCGGGCGCGTTCGAGGCCAATAGCTCCTATGACGAGCAGGCCGGCAAGTTTACCGTCGAGAAGGCGCGCTCCAACGAAAAACTCAACCGCGAGCATGTCATTAAGTATGCCGAGCTCGAGCTTGCCTCGCTGGCCGAGACCGTAGATCTTTCCAAGCTCGGCAACGATGCCTATGAGCCGCTCAATGGAACGCTGACCGATGATCAGATTCAGTCTGCATGCGATGCCGCCAACAACTTCTTGGGCGTCAACGTGACCCTCAAGCTCAACGGCGAGGATGCCGGCAAGGTTGATGGCAGCTCCGTGTTGCAGTGGATCAGCTTTGCCGATCCGGCCAACCCCACGCTCGATACGTCGCAGATCAGCAGCTGGGCAGCCGAGCTCGCCAACGGCTTTAATACCGTGGGCTCCACTCGCTGGTGGACGCGCGCCGATGGCAAGCAGTGCGCCGTCGAAGGCGGCGACTTTGGTTGGTCCATCGACAGCAGCTCGCTCGCCAAGCAAGTCGAGGACGCCATCAACAACAAGCAGACCGGCGAAATCGAGATCAAGTACTCCCAGAAGGCCGACACATTTACCGCCAAGGGCGAGCCCGACTGGAAGGCCTATATCGACGTCGACCTGTCCGAGCAGCATGCGCGCTACTACGACGAGAGCGGCAACATCGTGTGGGAGGCCAACTTTATTTCTGGCAAACCGGGTGAAGACGCCACCCCCGAGGGCGTATGGCAGATCAACAGCAACGATGGCGCCAGCAAACTCATCGGTGCCAAGGACCCCGAGACCGGCAAGCCCAAATACGAGAGCCCGGTAAGCTACTGGATGCCGTTCGAGGGCAATATGGTCGGATTCCACGACGCCACCTGGCAAAACGATTCGAGTTTCGATAACGCCGAATCGTACAAGTGGTGCGGTAGCCACGGTTGTATCAACCTGCGTCTGGCCGATGCCAAGTCGCTCCACGAGCGCATCAAAGTCGGCCTCTGCGTGGTCGTGCACTCGTAACGCAGCTAACGTCTACAACAAGTAAACAGCACGGCGACAAAACTTACAGTACCGTCATCCGCAACTTCTATACGCCCGCCTATCGCGACGGGCGTATATACTTATCGGAGCCATATCGATAAAGGAGACGCTATGTCCAAGGTCCCCACGATCAATCCGGGTCCTGACGATTCCGATCGCATGCCCCAAGATGCCACCGAGACCCTGCCGATTATCAGCGCTGCAGACACCAAGCAGCCCCAAACGAGTCTCGACGATTCGACCGATATCTCCGATGAAGAAGCCTATGCAAAGCTCAAGGCAAAGCGTGCCGAACGTCGACGCAAAAAGCTGATTCGACGCGGCATTGCCGCCGGCATCGTGGGTGTCATCGCGCTCATTGCAATTGTCGCAACTCTGGTTATCAATGCGCAGCCACAGGGCGATAGCGGGCCTGCGACCGACATGGTGACTGAGGGCACGTTTAGCACAACGGTCGAGGCAAAAGGCCAGCTCAAACCCATTTCGTCCTCAGTGGTCTCCCCTTCTGTCGACGGCACGGTCGATTCGATCAACGTGCAGGCAGGCCAATCCGTCAACGAGGGCGACGTGCTTATGACCATTAAAAACGAAGAGCTCGATCGCAACGTTGCCGAGGCGCAGCGTGCAGTTGCAGCCGCTCAAGAAGATCTCGCCAACGCGAAGAAAGCCGCAGCTGCCGCGCAGGCCAACCCAACGACGGACGTCGACGGAGGTTCCGCAGCGGCTGGCATCTCCGCCGCATCAGCGGACACGAACGCCGTATCGGCCGCGCAGCGCAGCCTCACATCGGCCCAGGCAAACCTCGATCAGGCGAACGCCAAGGCCGCAAGCCGTACGGTCACGGCCCCGAGCTCGGGCAGCATCGTGGCGCTCAACGCCAAGGTGGGCGCCACGGTAACAGGCGGCATGATCATGGGCGAAAGCGATACGAGCGGCGGCAAGCAGTGCATGCAGATCGCCGACCTGTCCAAGATGAAGGTGACGGTTCAGGTGGGCGAAAAGGATATCGCCAAAATTGCCGTGGGCCAAAGCGCCAACGTGGCCTATCCCGCGTTTCCCGATATCGTGAGCCAGGGCACCGTCACGGCTATCGCCTCGGTAGCAAACTCCGACTCCTCCTCCGGGAGCGGCGGCAGTGTGACCTTTAACGTCGACATCCTCATCGAAGCACCTGACAGTCGCCTTAAGCCGGGTATGACTGCCGAGGTCTCGGTAGTGACCGAGAAGCTCGACGACGTAGTGATGGTGCCGACCATGGCGCTCATGACCGAAGATGGCGAGCACTATTACGTCAATCTGGCCACCGATTCGGAGGGCAAAAAGACGCGCCGCGTGAAGGTGACCGTCGTGACGCAAAACGACAACGAGGCTGTAGTCGGTAAGACGCAGGTCAAGCGCGACGACCAAGGCAACGAGATCAACCCAGACGTCCCGGTTACCAAACTTCGCGACGGCGACACCATCGTGACGGATACCGGCACAGGCATGACGGCAGACGGCGGCGACAACATGCCTGCCGACGAGGGCAAGTAATGCGTCCCGTCATCGACATTCGCAACGTGCATCGCATCTTTGAGAGCGAAGCGGGTTGCGCCCATATCTTGCACAACGTGAGCCTGGCAGTAGGTCCCGGCGAGTTCGTCGCCATCACCGGCCCCTCGGGCTCGGGCAAGTCAACGCTCATGAACATCCTGGGCTGCCTGGACAAACCGACGGCGGGCGATTACTTCCTGCAAGGGCTCAACGTCGCCGAGCTCGACGATGACGAGCTCACCGAGGTGCGAGCGCTGAGCATCGGCTTTGTCTTTCAGAGCTTCAACCTGCTGCCGCGCCTGACGGTGATCGAAAACGTCATGCTGCCGCTGTCCTACACCAATGTGCCGCGCAGCCAGCGTGAGATGCGCGCCGTGCACGCGCTGCAAGCCGTCACGCTTCCGGTCGACCATTGGGACCATCGTATATCGGAGCTGTCGGGCGGACAGATGCAGCGCGTCGCCATCGCGCGCGCCCTTGTCAACGATCCACCCATCATTTTGGCCGACGAGCCGACGGGCAACCTGGACTCCGCCACGGGAGCGCTCGTCATGGAAACCTTCCACAAGCTCCAGGAGCGCGGCAAAACCATCGTGCTTATCACACACGACCCCGGCATCGCCGCCGAGGCCGACCGTGCCGTGACCATCCGTGACGGTCGCATTCACGACGGCGCGTATATTCCGCATGCACCGCGGACCCTACGCAGCGCCGTAGATAGCCTGCCCATGATTTCCGCCTCCGCCAACCCGCCGAAAGGAGTGATGGCATGAGCGCCCGCGATCTTATCCAGGAAGCCCTTCACTCGCTCGAGGCCAACAAGGGGCGCAGCCTGCTCACCATCCTGGGCATTGTCATCGGCATCGCCTCGGTCATTGCCATGACTTCGCTCATCGGCGGCATCCAAAACAGCTTGGTCAACAGCCTGGGCCTCAACGCAGCTCGCATGGTTCAGATCTATTCGTCCCAAGAACTCTCTGATTCTGACGTCCAGAAGCTTAAAAAACTGGTGCCGCAGATAGAACAGATCGGCATTGTCAAAAGCGCGTATACCGAGTACAAGACCGGCGATAAAAGCTATACCGTCATGGCACAGGGTGTCGATAGCGACATGCTCGACGCCGTGGGTGCCAGTAAGCTCGTTGCGGGGCGCACCTACACCGATGTCGAGTCAAAGGCAGGCTCGCGAGTGGCGCTCATCAGCCGCGGCGGCGCCGATCAGCTTTACGGCAACGAACAGGATGCGCTGGGAAAAACCATCAAAGTGTCCAACGGTGAGGTGCAGATTGTAGGCGTGATTGATGGCGGCAGCGACTCCATGGGCTCGCTCACTTTGTATATGCCACGCGAAACCATCTCCGGCCTATTTGGCGACGAGAATCCTTCATTCCCCAGCGTGACGGCACTTGCCGCCGAAGGCACGGACATGGATGAGCTCTGCAAGACCATCGAGTCCAAGGTGCGCGCGATGAAGGGCATCGCGGAGGATGATGAGTACGACAGTGTATCGGCGACCTCCATGAAAAGCGCT
Organism: Collinsella sp. AM24-1; assembly: GCF_003470325.1. Classification (NCBI taxonomy): domain Bacteria; kingdom Bacillati; phylum Actinomycetota; class Coriobacteriia; order Coriobacteriales; family Coriobacteriaceae; genus Collinsella; species Collinsella sp. AM24-1. The sequence goes on from NZ_QRHM01000016.1 coordinate 16,240, forward strand.
ATCGACTCCCTCAATTCCTTTATGGGCGCCTTCTCGCTCATCATGGGTGCTGTCGCCAGTATCTCGCTGCTTGTCGGCGGTATCGGTATTATGAATATGATGCTCACGAACGTGACTGAGCGCATCCGCGAGATCGGCATCCGTCGCGCTCTGGGCGCCAGTCGTCGCGATATCACCGCGCAGTTTTTGGCCGAGTCCTCGGCGCTGTGCGTCACCGGTGGCCTGCTGGGTGTCCTGATAGGCTATCTGCTGGCCTGGGGCCTCGCGATGTTTGCCTCCGGATCCGGGATTCTTGGCGAGCTCGGTGCCAGCGGGCAAATCACACCGAGTTTTTCAATCGCCACGGTGCTGCTGGCCTTCGCCGTCTCCGTCGGCATCGGCGTAATCTTTGGCTTCTACCCCGCTCGCCGCGCGGCAAAGCTCAACCCGGTGGAGTGCCTACGCTACCAGTAAGCCACCACCAGCTACCAGTAAGCCACCACCAACAAGTTGCGGTGAATTAGGGACTGAATATGCTATCTAGCAGCAAAAACAGACACTATTTCACCGCAACTTATTGAAGGGCTGTTTGCGCCAGTTCTGGGCGTCGTCCTCGAGCTATTGATGGATGACGGGCTTGTACGGGTCGAGCTTGCTCGGGACGCTCCTCCTCGCGGGCGGGAGGGCGCGCTAGGCGCGGCAAGCGCCTAGCGCGCGAACTCCCGTAAGAGCACGTCTTCCACTTCCCGAAGCGAAAGGGCCCCGCTTCCCTCGGCGGGACGGGTGACCACGATGCAGCGCGCTCCCACGTCGCGCGCGGCGGCGAGCTTCTCGGCCGTGCCGCCTACGGTTCCCGAGTCCTTAGTCACAAGCCACTGGGCGCCCACCTGCCGAAGCATCGCCTCGTTGAGCTCGCGGGTGAAGGGCCCCTGCATGCCGATGACGTGCGACGGCGAAAACCCCGCGTCGATGCACTTCGTTATAGCACCGGGCAGCGGGAGCACACGCACGAAGAAGCGCTCCGCGAAATCGGCGACGCTCGTGTAGGGAGCAAGCTCCTTGCTCCCCGTCGTGAGAAGCGCGCGACCCGGGTTCTCGGAGAGAAAGCGCGCCGCGCAGGCGATCGACGCGACCGGCACGACGCCTTTGGGCAGCGCCTCGACCGGGCGCGCAAGGCGCAGGCATCGTGCACCCACGGCGAGCGAAGCGGCCCGGATGTTGCCGCTTGCGAGCGTAGCGAAGGGGTGCGTGGCGTCGACAACGATGCACGCGCCGGAAAGCTCGCGCTCCATGTCGGCATCGTCGAGCCTGCCCGCATGCACCTCGATGCCCGGAAGCTCGCCCAAAAGCTCGCCTCCGTACTCGGTTGCCGCGTAGGCACGGGCGGGGATGCCCGCCCTGCTCGCCCATTCGCACAGAAGGCGGCCCTCGGTGGTGCCGGCGAAGATGCGCAGCGCCGGCGCGGATGCGGGCGCCGTCACTTCGGGCCGCCTGGGCGCGTGATCTGGTAGAGCAGCGCGTTCATAATGGCAGCCGCCACGGTCGAGCCGCCCTTGCGACCCCTCGCGACGATGGCTGGCACGCGCCGTGCGAGTAGCTCCTCTTTCGCCTCGACCACGTTCACAAACCCGACCGGCACCCCAACGACGAGCGCGGGCGCGATCTTCCCCGCGTCCATGAGCTCGGCGAGGCGCAGAAGTGCTGTGGGAGCGTTGCCGACGGCCACGATGAGCGGACCCTCGATGCCGCAAGCTTTGTCCATGCTCGCAACGGCGCGAGTCGTGCCCGCGGCGCGCGCAGCCGCGGCGACATCAGGGTCGGCCATGAAGCACACGGCCTTGCAGCCGAGCTTCGCGAGCGCGGGCTTGCTTATGCCTGCGAGCGCCATGTTCGTGTCGGTGAGCACCGTGGCCCCTGCGCGCAGTGCGTCGAGCGCACAGTGCGCGGCGTCATGGGTAAACACGAGGGAATCGGCGTACGAGAAGTCGGCAGTGGTGTGGATGACGCGCTTCACGACGGGCTCTTCGAGCGGCGGGAACGTGCGGCCGCCGAGCTCTTCGGTGATGATCTCGAAGCTGCGCCGCTCGATGTCGCCGGGCGCCATCTCCTTGGAATCCATCTAGTACTCCACTCCTTCCCTTGCACATATCCCCTGCTCGTAGGGATGTTTCTTGCACCGCATCTCGGTTATGTAGTCGGCCTTCTCCACGATCTTGCGGGAAGGCGCGCGCCCGGTGAGCGCTACTTCGACGCCGCGCGCGGACATATCGAGCGCGCGGTCCACGAGCGCCTCGTCGACAAGCCCCTTCGATAGCGCGTCGAGCGCCTCGTCGAGCACGAGCAGCCCCTCCTGAGCGCCCTCGAGCTCGGCGAGCGCGGAAGCGAGGTTCCCATCGTGCAGCTCGCACGTCGCGGCAAGTTCTTCCGACGTCATTGACCAGGTAAACTTGTCCGACACCTTCCCCGCGAACACGGGCACGCCGAAATGCTCGGCGAGCAGGCGCGCCTCCCCGCTTTCGCCGTCTTTCAGGAACTGCACGACGACGACGTGGCGGCCTGCGGCGAGCATGCGAAGGGCGAGGCCCATCGCCGCCGTGGTCTTGCCTTTGCCGTCGCCATGATACACGTGGATCATACGCCCTCCTCGATAATGCGGTAGATATACTCCATGTCGAGCGCCCCGCGCACGACGTCGGCCAGGCGGTCGAATTCGCGCGCACGGTGATCGGCCGCGGACGCTGCGCCCGCAGCACCCACGACGCTCTCGGGCAGGCCGCGCATGCGCGCGAGCGAGCGCGCGAGGGCGAGCGCCACCCCCGGTTCGTCGAACAGGCCGTGGAGATAGGTTCCGAACACGTTTCCGCAGGCCGCGCCTTCTGGTTTGCCGCCAATCGTGCCCGCAGGAGCGCAGGAGACGGTCGTTTCTCCGTCGTGAATCTCGTACCCGCGCGCCGTCATGCCGTTCCACACCGAAAACGCGCCTTGGGCGCCCGTGATGCGCAGCTCCGACTGGGCGAGGCGCTTTTCCTCCTTGAACACCGTACTTGCAGGGATGAGCCCGAGCCCGCGCGCGGTGCCAGCGCCTTCCCTGCCGTGCGGGTCGGAAAGCTCGTCTCCCAAAAGCTGGTAGCCTCCGCATATGCCGAGCACCGGTGTGCCCGCGCCCGAAAGCGCGCGGACACAGGCTCCGATGCCGCTAGCCGCAAGCCAGCGCGCGTCGTCGAGCGTGGACTTCGAGCCGGGAAGCACCACCAGGTCGGGTCGGCCCAGATCGGTCGTCGAGGAAACGTAGCGCACGCCCACGCCGGGCACGCGCGAAAGCGGGTCGAAGTCGGTGAAGTTCGACAGATGTGGAAGGCGCACGACGGCGACGTCGATGACGCCGCGCGCCTCGCGGGCAGATAGGCGCGGCGCGAGCGAGTCCTCGTCGTCCAGGTCGAGCGTAAGATACGGCACGACCCCCACGACGGGAACCCCGCACATCTTCTCGAGCGGGGCCAAACCCGGGCGCAGGATTTCCACATCGCCGCGGAACTTGTTCACCACAAGCCCCCGCAAAAGAGCGCGATCCTCGGGCGCAAAGAGCGCGACCGTGCCGTAGAGCTGGGCAAACACCCCGCCTGGGTCGATGTCGCCCGCGAGCAGCACGGGGGAGGACACGGCGCGCGCGAGCCCCATGTTGACGATGTCGTTTTCGGCAAGGTTGATTTCGACGGGGCTGCCGGCGCCCTCGATGACGATGACGTCGTTTTCCTCCGCGAGCGAATCGAACGCCTCCAAAATCTGCGGCATGAACGCCTTCTTTCGCGCGAAGTAGTCCCTCGCAGCGAAGGCTCCCTGCGCCTTGCCGGCCACGATGAGCTGGCTTCGGTGGTCGCTTTCGGGCTTGAGCAGGATGGGGTTCATGCGCACGTCGGGCGCGATGCCGCACGCCTCGGCCTGCATGATCTGGGCGCGCCCCATCTCGAGCCCATCGGCCGTGACACCGCTGTTGAGCGCCATGTTCTGGCTCTTGAAGGGAGCCACGCGCAGGCCGTCCTGCGAAAGCACACGGCACAGCCCCGCCGCAAGCAGGCTCTTCCCCGCGTTCGACATGGTGCCCTGGATCATGATGGGCTTCGCCCTACCCACGGGTATCGACCTCCTTCGCCGAGCCTCGGCCATCCGCGCCCGCCATAGCGTTGCTGCAAGAAGCGCCGCCCCGTTCGTCGGGTTCGCCTTCGCCCGATGCGCCTTCCGCCCGAAGCGCGCGGCTGAACGCCATCGCAAGCCGGGCGTTCTCCTTGCGCGTGCGCACCGCGACGCGGCACCAGAAACGGGACAGTACCGAAAACGAGTCGCACGTGCGGACCAAAACCCCCTGTTTATACAGGCGCTCGGGGATGTCTTTCGCCGGCGTGCGGACTAAAAGGAAGTTCGCATCCGACGGCACGACGGAAAGCCCGAGCGAGGAGAGCTCATGGGAAAGCCACGCTCGCTCGCCCGCCAATACATCGCGCGTGCGCGAGACGTATTCAACGTCTTCCAGGGCGGCGATGCCCGCGGCCTCGGCGACCGAGGAGACAGGCCACGCCTGCCCCGCCCGGCGAATCCCCTCGATGAGTTGGGCGTTTCCGCTGATCAGATATCCCAACCGCAACCCCGCCATTCCGTAGAGCTTGGTGAACGCGGAGAGCACGGCCACATGGCGCGAACACGCGGCGCGTGCGGCCACGCTCCTTTCGCGGGCGTCGGGCGCAAATCCGAGGAAGCACTCGTCCACGACGAGCAGCGCGCCCACCTGCTCGCAGCGGCAAGCCGCGGCCTCGATCACGCTGGGGTCGACGAGGCGCCCCGTCGGGTTGTTCGGATTGCAGAGGTACGCCACGTCTCCCGGCCCCTCGATCGCGCGGGCGAAGGAGGCGGGCACGTCGAAGTCGTCCGCTTCGGAGAGCGGGAACTCCTGCACGCATGCGCCGTAGTACGATGCCGCCTCCGCATATTCAGAGAACGTCGGCGCGCACACGACGATGCGTTTCGGGCGCACCGCCGCGGCGAGCCGCCAGATGATGTCGGACGCGCCCGCGCCGCAGACGATAGTATCTTCGGGAATGCCCTGGTCGCGCGCTAGCGCGCGAACGAGGGCGAGGCTTTCCCTATCGGGGTAGGCGTCGATTCGAGAAAGCGCCTTGCAAGCTGCGGCGACGGCGCGCGGCGAGGGGCCTGCCGGATTCACGTTCACCGAAAAGTCAATGAGGTCGGAGGCGCCCCCTTCGCAAGCGATGCCGAGCGATTGCGCGCTGCCCCCATGCGTACGGGCGCGCAGGATTCCCCCGGCAGCCCGGGGCGCGGCGTGGTCTTCCCTCATGCCATCGCCCCCACGGCGAGCACGACCGCCGCGCGCGCGGCGCCGAAGACGACGAGCGCGCATACGGACGCAGCGAGCATGAGCCTTGTCGCCCGGGCGATGTCGCCCCACTCGATTTCGCGGGACGCGTCTCCTATCGTCGGTTTCTCAACGAGCTTGCCGAAATACACCGCGGGTCCTGCCAGGCGCAGCCCGAGCGCGCCCGCGCACGCTGACTCGGTCTGCGCCGCGTTCGGGCTCGCATGGCGACGCCTGTCGCGGCGCCAGATGCGCGCCGCCCCGCGCGCGTCGAGCCCGACGATCGGGCACACGGCGATCATGAGCAGGGCCGATAAGCGCGCGGGAATCCAGTTCGCCGCATCGTCGAGGCGCGCCGAGGCGCAGCCGAAGTCGATGTAGCGCTCGTTTTTGTAGCCCACCATGCTGTCGAGCGTATTCACCGCCTTGTACGCCATGCCCAAGGGCGCACCCCCGATCATAAGGTAGAAAAGCGGCGCGATGACGCCGTCGCTCGCGTTCTCCGCCACCGTTTCCACGGCGGCACGCGCGACGCCGTGCTCGTCGAGAACAGACGTGTCGCGTCCCACGATGAGCCCGACGGCTTCGCGCGCCGCGACAAGGCCGCCCTTCGAGAACGCGCGGGCCACGGCCAGGCTCTGGCGGCGCAGCTCGCATGTCGCGAGAATCTGATAGCTCGCCCATGCCTCGGCAACGAAGCGCAAGCCGGAGTGAACCATGCTGCAAAGATGCAGGATGCCCCAGGTCAAAAGCCCACACGCAAGCGGAAGCGCCACGGCGAGCACAAGACCTGCGGCGCGCGTGCCCGCGGACGTTTGCGGGAATGCGCCCCGCAGGCGGCCTTCGGCCCACGTGATCGCGCGCCCCATGGCGACGACGGGATGGGGAAGCCAGCGCGGGTCGCCGAAGGCAAGGTCGGCCGCGAACCCGGCGGCGACGGCAAGAATCGTCATCACCGGGCATCGCCCCCCGAAGCGGGGCGAACGTCGCGAAGGCAGCGCCCATCCCAGGTGGCGGCCCATGCGCCGCCCGGCTCGGTATGCACGTCGAAGTATCCAATTTTCGGGACAGCTAACTCGGAGAGCAGCGCTTTCACGGTACCCGCGTGAACGACGAAGACGGCGCGCCCACTCCCCTGGGCACGCTCCGATTTGCACGCCTCCCGAAACGCCGCGACGACGCGGCGGGTGAAATCGCTCTTGCCCTCGCCATGCGGGCAGCGCGTCTCGCACCAGGAGTCTACCCAGGCGCGGTAGCGCGCATCCTCTTTAAGCTCGGCGGCGCTTCGTCCCTCGAAGTCGCCGAAATCCATCTCGCGCAGACCGGGGCACGCCATAAGCTCCGCGTTCGGGAAGAGGATGCGCGCCGTCTGGTCGGTGCGGGCCATGCCGCTCGTGATAACACGGAACACGTCACGATAGCATGCGAGGTCGCGCAAAGCGCGCTCGCCCGCGCTCGACAGGGGCTCGTCGGTGCCCGCCCCGCTGTAGCGATGGTCTTCCGTGCCCGCCGTGGCACCATGGCGCACGAAGACGACTTCCAAAGGCGCGCCCGCGCCCTGCGTCCCTCGAGGCGCATCATCAAGGTTTCCCTTGATGACCTGGGGAATCCCGCACGTCATGCGCACGACGACGTCGGCGCGCGCAGCGAGCGCGCATCCCAGGCGCCCCGCGCGCTCGCGCCATTGGGCGTCTTCCGCACGCATAGGGACGACCCCCGAGCCGACCAAGGACAGAATCACTACGTCGAAGCCGATCAGCCGCTCGAGCGCCCGGTCAGCGTCGAGCGCGCGTACGAGTTCCTCAGCACAGTAAGCGACACGGCCGGCAAAAGCCGCGGGCACGCCGCCCTCCGCAAACTGCGCCGCGTCGACGAAATCGTCCGCCGCGAACCCGAGCTTTTCGCGCACGAAGGTCCTCTTCCCGGAATGCGCGCCACCTACCACGAGCATCATAGGAGCATGCCCCCCGCCACCAGCATGGCAAGCATCGCGAGCTCGGCCCATTGCAGAAACCATCCGGCCAAATCCCCCGTCACCCCGCCGAAGCGGGACAGGGCAACATGGCGGTACCACGCGAGCGCCAAAAGCCCCGCCACCGCCATAAGGGCGCCGACGGCCTGAGCGCACGCGACCATCCCTGCAGCCGAAGCCGCAGCGAAAGCGCAAAGCGGCACGACGATCGCCGCGCGCTTCTTAGCAGGCGAGAGCCCCGCGGCCATGCCGTCCGCACGCGCGGCAGGCCAGCATTCAACGGCGAGCCCCGAAAGCGAGCGGGAGAACACGAGCGAGCACAGAAGTGCGAGGAACGCCCCCGCCGTAAGCGGCAGCGCGGTGAACAGGGAAAACTGCAGAATAAGGTACACAACAACACCGATGACCCCGAAGGCGCCCGCCCGCGGGTCGTGCATGATCTCGAGTTTTCGCTCGCGCGGGGCCCAACTTGCAAGCGCATCGGAGGTGTCGCAGAGCCCGTCTAGGTGGATGCCCCCCGTCACCGCCACAGGCAGCGCCACGAGCACGGCCGCGACGATGGTCGCGGGCACGCCGAGCAGGTTCGCAACGTGTCCCCACGCCGTCATGAGGAACCCTTCCGCAAGGCCCACCAGGGGAAACGCGGCAAGCGCATGGGTTGACCCGAAATCGGTCCAGGCCGATTTCGGGACGGGGATGCGCGAGAACGTTCCGAACGCCGCGCCGATTGCCTCTGCTATCTTCACCTTGTAGGTCCTTCACCTTTCATCCACACGGGAATCCCGCATACCACTTCGACTGCGCGGTCGGCCAGCGCCGCCACGCCCGCGTTCACGCGCGCGAGCGCGCGCCTCCATGCCTCGGTCCCCTCATCGTAGCGCATCCCATCGGCGAACACGTCGACGGTGACCACCACCGTATACGCAGCGGCCTGAGCGAGCCGTTCGATGCCTCCGAGTACCTCGCGCGCCGCAGCGTCGGGGTCACGTGGGGACAAGCCGCCTTCCGCGAAAAGCTCGTTCGCAACCAGGTTGCCCACGTCCTCCAAAAGAAGCGTGCAGCCGCGCGGAAGCCCGGGCACTGCGGCGCCCACGTCACGCGTGCGCTCGAGGGTGGAAAACCCCTTGCCCTCGCGCAGCGCCCGATGGCGCGCGATGCGGCGGGCGCCCTCTTCCCCGAAGGGCTCCATCGTTGCCAGGTACACGCGGGGGCCGTCGTGCCCGAGGCACAGGGACTCGGCGTAGGCGCTCTTGCCGCTCGTGGCGGCGCCGATGACGAGCGTCACCGTCATTTCCCGGCCTCGAAATGCTCGTAAGCAGCCATGCCAGTCGCCGTGAACGTCTTCCCATCCCGGTACACGCGCAGAGCCGAATCCAGAAGGGGCAGATACGCCATGGCGCCCGCGCCCTCGCCCAAGTGCATGCCTGCGTCGAGGGGTGCCTTTATGCCGAGCTCGCGAAGGAGCTCCCGGCTTGCGGGTTCACTTGATGCGTGGGTGCCCACGAGGTAGCCCAAGGCGTTGGGGCACAGGCGCGCCGCGCACAGAGCCGCCGTGCAGGATATGACCCCGTCGAGGAGCGCCGGCGCCTTCGAGGCCGCGGCCCCCAGGTAGAAGCCGCAAATCGCCGCGATGTCGAAGCCGCCCACCTTCGAGAGCACGTCGATCGGGTCGGCGGGATCGGGCAAGTTCGCGTCGATAGCGCGCTCGACCACGTCGCGCTTGCGCGCGAGCGAGGCGTCCGAGAGCCCCGCGCCGCGCCCGACGAGGCTCCGCGCGTCCGCCCGGATGAGCACTGCGGCCACCGCCGCCGAGGTGGTCGTGTTGCCGATGCCCATCTCGCCCGCGGCGAGAAGGCGCACGCCGGCGCGGGCAAGCCCGCACGCGACGGCGATTCCGACCTCGATCGCGCGCACGGCCCCATCTCGAGACATAGCGGAGCCGTGCGCGATGTTGCCGCTCCCCCGCCGCACGTTCGCGCGCACCATGTGCGCGTCTTCTATGCCCCGGGCCATACCCACGTCGACGGGCACGACCTCGGCACCCGCGAACGCCGCCATGCGGCAGGCGCTCGTGGCCCCCTCGCACATGTTACGCGCGACGGCTCGCGTCACGTCTTGCCCGCTTTGCGACACGCCTTCGGCAACAACCCCGTTGTCGGAGAAGAATACCGCGAGCGCACGGGGAAACTCGGCCACCTCGGCGCTCCCCTGAGCTGCGGCGATACACGCGACGGCGTCTTCAAAGTCGCCCAATCCCCCCAAGGGGTGCGCGATGGAGTCCCACGCGGCGTACGCGGCGGCGCGGGCGCACTCGTCTGCGGGCTCGATCCGGGAGAGAGTGGCTTCGAGCACGGCGCCCGGCGCCGACGAGAACGCGCGCTCGACTTCCTCGCGGATGCAGGCAAGCGCGGTTTCGGTTGCTTCAGCCATGCCGTCTCCTCTCTGCAAACGACGCCGCGGCAGACGCGAACGCGCGCGCAACGTCGGGGTTCGCAGGATAGTACACATGCGGGAAGCCCGCAACCAGGGACGGGGTGGTCGACATGCACGGCCAGCCCTTGTCGCGCCGGGGCTTCTTCGCCCAAAAGTCGCCGCCCGGGCAGGTGGACTGCCAGTAGTGGAACTCGTGCGCGCGGATGCGTGTGCCGCGCGGCCCGTAGAGCCCGTCGCGTTGGGAAGTGAGCTCCACGTACCCGAAATGGGACAGCCTTCCCCCGTTCTCGCTTGCGCCCTCAAGGGCGCCCGCAACAGGCCAGCGCCGCCCCTCGCTATCGGCGATTTCGCGCTGCAGGTACAGAAACCCACCGCATTCGGCGACCGTCGGCATGCCGGATTCCACCGCGCGCCGCACCGCCTCGCGCATCGGCGCGTTCTCGGAGAGCTGCCGCGCATGGAGCTCCGGGTAGCCGCCCCCCAGATAGAGGGCGCTTGTCCCCCGGGGCAACTCGCTATCACACAGGGGGCTGAAAAAGGCCAGCTCGCAACCAAGGTCCTCGAGCGCGTGCAGGTTCTCCTCGTAGTAGAACGAGAACGCCTCGTCACGCGCGACGCCGACGATGGGCCGCGCTCCCGCGATCGGCTCCAACCGGTAAGGTTCCTCGCGGATATCGGGGGCCGTCGCAGCTATTTCGAGCAAGCGGTCGACGTCGACGCTCTTTTCCACCAGCTCGGCCATCTTGTCGATGCGCGCGGAGAGCTGCTCGACCTCGTCGGCGGTCACAAGCCCCAGATGCCGGCTTTCGAGCGAGAACGTCTCGTCGGCGGGGATATTCCCCAAAACCGCGACGCCCGTGTGCTTCTCGATCGCAGGCGCCGCGTAGGCGCAGGCAGCGGCGCTCGTCCTGTTCAGCACGACGCCGCGCACGTTCGCACAAGGCAGGAACTCGGCGATGCCGCGGATTACGGCGGCGAGCGATAAAGACGCCCCGCGCCCGTTCACCACTAAAACGACCGGCGTTTCCGTGTCGCGCGCAACCTGGTAGCTGCTCGCTTCGGCCACGCCGGGCGCCATGCCGTCGTAGAAGCCCATGACCCCCTCGAGCACCGCGACATCCGCACCCGCGGCGCCGCGTGCGAGCAGGGCGCGCAGCGTCGGGGCGTCAGCGAAGAAGCCGTCTAAGTTGCCCGAGCGCGCACCCACGACGCGGCGGTGAAAGAGCGGGTCAATGTAGTCGGGGCCACATTTGAAGGCCGCGCATGCAAGGCCGCGACGCGCGAGCGCGCGCAGGAGCGCGCACGTGACGACCGTCTTGCCGCTCCCGCTCGAGGGCGCAGCGACCATGAAGCGCGGGATGGACGTGCTCACCGGGCACCGCCTTCCCCGCCTGCGGCGTTGCAGTTAGCAAGCGAGACCACCTCAACGGATGGTTTCCCCTCGGTAGAGGGGTCCTCCCCGACAGGCGACTCAACAAGCGCCCCGACATCGGCAAGCTCCTCGGCATCCGCGCCCGTACCACGCGCGCTGACGAGGAACACGGGGTTTTGTGCCTTCATAAGATGGTGCGAGCCTACAGCCTCGGCGCGGGCGGCCGACACCTGGCAGGCCTCGAACCCCTTAAAGCGCGAACCCGAGAGGAGCGCGCACGCCTCGGTGAGCGTCTCAACGGTTACGCATGGGACGCACAGGCGAACCTGCGAGTTCTTCTCGAGCGCCGCCTCCACGATGGAGGGAAGCTCGCCCGCGCTCCCGCCGACGAACACGGCGTCGGGGACGGGCAGTTTTGCGAGCGCTTCGGGGGCAACACCGGGGACCGCATGCACGTTGCCGCACCCGAATGCATCCGCGTTCTCTCGGATGAGCCGCACGCCGGCCGCGTTGCGCTCGACCGCCCATACCGACCCCGCTCGCGCGACGAGCGCCGCCTCGATCGACACGCTCCCCGTGCCGGCGCCGACATCCCACACGGTGTCGGTCGCGGTAAGGCGCAGCTTCGCGAGCGCGACGGCGCGCACCTCCTGCTTGGTCATGGGAACGTCGCCGCGGATGAAGAGCTCGTCGGGAATGCCCGAGGAAGCGTACGGCCAGCGGGAGCTCGCGGCGCGGGATGCGCCCGCAGAGTCCGCCGCGAAAGAAGCCGCCGCGGGCGCAGACGCGCCGGCCGGCGCCTCGGAGGCTGCGCTAGAGCCCGCAGGCGACCCGGCGCAGCCTGCGAGCTCGATAAGCATCACGTTCAAGTCGTCGAACGTCTGACCTGCGATTTCACTTGCGGTCGCGCAGGTGATGCGCTCGTCGGGGTACGACAGGCGCTCGGCCACCGTCACGCGCGCGTCCGCGAAGCCCGCCTGCACAAGCTCGCCCGAAAGCCGCGAGGGGTCTTCCCCGCCCGAAGTGGCGAGGAAGAGCTCACCTGCGCGCTCGGCCTCGGCCACGATGTCGCACGCCACGCCGTGAGCGCTCGCGAAGCGCCAATCCTGCCATGGACGCGCGAGGCGCGCGGCGAGATACGACGCTGAGCTTATGCCGGGAATGACGCGCACGTCCACCCGCGCGTCGCCGGAGAGCGCCTCCACCAGGCGGCGCGCGCCGCTGAACAGCCCCACATCGCCCGTCATCACGACCACGGCGCGCTGCCACGACGCCGCATCAGTGAGCGCGGCGACGATGTCCGCCGTCTTCACGAGCTCGCATCTCACCACGTCGGGCGGCACGTCGATGCCGACAAGCGCGCGATGAGCGCCGATGACCACGTCGGCGATGTCGATCGCGTCGAGCGCCGCTCGCGAGAGCAAGTCGGGGTTTCCGGGCCCCGCCCCGATGATCGTTACCTTTCGCATGGAATCTCCCGATACCCGCGCGGCGTGACCATACGGCCGCCTACGCGCTTCGTGTCCGCGTTGCCGACGAACACGGTGGTGAACATGTCGGCGTCGAACTCCCCCAGCTCGGAGAGCCTGCACATGCCCGACTGCTGCCCCTCGCGCCCGATGTTGCGTACCCAGCCGCAGAGCGTGTCGGGGGCCTTCCATTCGAGCATAATCTTCGCCGCGCGCGAGAGCCTGTCGGCGCGCTTTCTGCTGCGCGGGTTGTACAAACAGATGCAGAAGTCGGCGCTCGCCACGGCAGCGAGCCTGCGCTCGATGACCTCCCACGGCGTGAGCAGGTCGGAGAGCGACACGACCGCGAAGTCGTGGGCAAGCGGGGCGCCGAGCACCGCCGACCCGCTCTGAGCCGCGGTGGCCCCGGCGATAACTTCCACGTCTACATCGGGGTAGTCCTCCGCAAGCTCCAGCACGGGGCTCGCCATGCCGTACACGCCCGCGTCACCGCTGCACACGAGCGCCACGGCTTCTCCGCTCTGCGCGCGCGAAAGCGCCAGGCGGCACCGTTCGACCTCGTGCATCATCGGCGTCGCGAGATGCGCCGCGTCGGGCACGGCGGCGAGCGCGAGCTCCACGTATTTCGTGTACCCCACAACGATGTCGGCCGCCTCGAGCGCGCGCCGAGCCGCAATCGTCATGCCGTCGGGGCCGCCCGGGCCGATCCCCACCACGAAGAGCTTTCCCATCACCGCTCCTTATACGAAAGTTCGATAGTTACCTTGGAAAACGCGACGGTCACGCCGCCGTGAGCGAGCTTCGGGAAGATAAGTTTGCCCCCGCCCGCGAGCGCCGCGCGCTCGCACACATTGTCGACCCCCACCGTCGCACGCACGAAATCAGATGGCGAAACGCTGCCTTCGACCTGCGACAACTCCTCTGCGGAATACGTCGCAAGCGGAATCTTGCGCGCGCGGCAGAAGGCGAGCAGACCCTCCTCGTGCGCCTTCACGTCGATCGTCGCCGCCTCGCGCACGGCCGAAGGCGAGATACCCGCCTGCCCGCACGCGAGAAGAAACGCCTCCCCGATCGCTTCGGCGCACGCACCGCGACGGCACCCTATGCCCGCAACGATGCAGGGCACGACAAGGCGAAGCGGCTCGGGCGCAGGCGCCTGCGCCCGCACGCCCGCCGGCTTCCCCGCCTCACCGGCGGGCACGACATCGCCCGTCGTCTCCGCTGCGCGAACGGACGCACCTGCATTCGCGCCAGCGAACGGCGACACGACGATATCGGCCCGAGCGCGGTCGGACGCAATGTCAACCCCCTCAGGCGGCTGTCCCGAAATCGGCATGTCGGAATAGAGCGCCACGCGCCCGCCCGAAAGCAGCCGCGCCGACACTCGCTTGATGGCCTCGGGATTCGAAACGGCGAGCCCCGCACAGCGCGCCCACGTATCCACCGCCCACACGCCGCGGACGTCGGTCGCCGTGGTGATGACGGGGATGGCCCCTGCCGCGCGTGCCACAGTTTGCGCAAGCTCGTTCGCACCGCCCAAATGCCCCGACAAAAGCGGGACGGCAAAGCGCCCCGCCTCGTCGATCGCCACAACCGCGGAATCGCTTGCCTTCGAGGCGACATGCGGCGCGATCGCCCGCACGGCGATGCCCGCCGCGCCCACGAACAGAAGCGCGTCCGACGCTTCCCACGCGAGCGCCGTCCATGCGCGCAGGTCGGCCTTCCCCTCGCCGAACCCGCGCGAAACGGAAACGTCCCAGCCAGGGTCATCTTCACCTGTCTGCGCGCAATCGGAAAGCGCGCGTGCGGTGCGCTCCGCCAACGCATACCCCCTCTCAGTGAACGCTATGCAGGAAACCCTCATCTAGCGCACCACCATCGTCGAGAAGTAGCTGCCCCGATCGGGCACATCGTCGAGCGAGCAGTACACGCGCTCGCCCGGAAGCCCACAGTCCTCTACGAGCTCGGCACCGTCGAAGGCGCCCTCCTCGCGAAGGATGCGCTTCGTGTCCGCAAGCGAGCGGCGCGCCTTCATGACCACCTTCGCCCCCGGCCAGCCGATTGCGCGGCGCACGTCGTCGTAGCCGCCGGGCACGATGTGCAGAGGCGACGACATCTCGGGCGTGAGGTCGCGCTCGAGCGCCGCGGCGACCGCGCAGAAGCTCGGCACGCCGGGAATAGCGCGCGCCTCGAACCCGCGGGCGCGCACGTCGGGCGCTATGCGCTGGAAGGTGGCGTAGATGCTCGGGTCCCCCAGGTTCAGCAGCGCGACGTCGCGGACAGCATCCAGGTGCGCGACAAGCTCGCGAACAAGCGAGGCATGCTCGGCCGCGCGGCGCTCGACGTCGCGCGTCATCGAGAATCGCACGGGGATCACCGTCTTGCCTGTAAGGTCGACGGCACCGCGTACGATGTCGAGCGCGACCATGGCCCCGTCCGCCGTCTGCGGTGCGGCGATGACCGGACACGATTCGATTGTGCGGACGGCCTTGATCGTGAGCAGCTCGGGGTCGCCAGGCCCCGTGCCCACCCCGTACAGCACGCCTTTACTCATACGTCGCCCCCAATTCCCCGATAACTGCATCGGCGCCCGACGTGCGGAAAAGCTCGCGGCGCTCGGCGTCGAACACGACCGCGGCGATGTCGCATCCGCCCGCCGCGCGGCGGCGCAACCTGTCCTCGATTGCCACAGCGAGCGAGGCGCGCGCAGCGTCCCCCACGCCGGCGGTCTCGATTACCTCAAGCGCCGCCGTGGTCGTGACCGACGACATGATATCGCGCACGGTCTTCGCGCCAGCGCCGGCCAAGGCCGCGTGGGCGGCCAGAATCTCCGCGCGGCAGTCGGCGGTACGCGAATGGGTGTCCATGATGCCGCCCGCAACCTTCACCAGCTTGCCGATGTGTCCCACAAGAAGGACATTGGTAAATCCCTCGCGAACGCAGCAATCAATCGCATCGCCCACGAAGTTGGAGATGAAGACCACCGGCGCACCGTTTAGGTGGAAATGCCCCGAGATGAACTGCCCGCCGTAGTTGCCGGGCGTGAGCACGACTCCGCGCCGCCCCATAGCCGCATGCTGCCGGATCTCGAGCTCGATGCTGTCGCGCAAGGCAGCAAGGCTGCGCGGCTCGACGATGCCCGTCGTGCCCAGGATGGAAATGCCGTCCTCTATCCCCAGGTGCGGGTTGAAGGTCTTTTCGGCAAGGGCAACACCCTCGGGTACCGAAATCGTCACAGCAATATTTCCAGAAAAGCCGTGCGCGGCACACACCTCGCGCACCGCCGAAGTGATCATCGCGCGCGGCGTCGCGTTGATGGCGGCCGCCCCCACCGGCTGCTCGAGCCCGGGCAACGTCACGCGCCCCACGCCCACGCCGCCATCGACGGAAACTTCCGATTCGCGCGCGGGCACGCCCTTGCTGCCCGCAGCGCCCGTGCCCGACCCCGCATGTTCCACGCGCGCGTACACGAGCACGCCGTCGGTCACATCTGCATCGTCGCCTGCGTCCTTTCGCACGGCGCACTGGGCGCACCCCTCGCCGATACATGCGTCGACCACGTTCGCCTCGACGGGCAGCCCGCCGGGGGTGACGATCGACACGCGGCCGACGGGCTTTCGTGACAAAAGCATCTCGCAGGCCGCCTTCGCCGCAAGCGCGGCGCAACTCCCCGTGGTGTAGCCGCAGCGCAGGCGGGTCGTCCCGGTATATATGTAGTGCTCGAAGGCCACGCTAGCTGCTCGCCTTCCGATACCCCGTGGCAAACGAAGGGTCGTAAAGCTTGCTGCGCTCGTACGACTCCGCTTGCGCGCCGTTGTGCGCAAGCCCACCGCGAACTCCGAGCACGCGGCCCACCACCACGAGCGCCGTGCGGTCGATGCCCTCTCGCGCGCCCGCATCAACGAGCGTGCCCACTGTGCATCGCACCACGCGCTCCTCAGGCCAGGTCGCCTTGTACACGAGCGCCGCCGGCTCGTCGGAGCTGCGGCCCGCGGCCAAAAGCTCGGCGGAAAGCTCGGCGAGCATACCCGAGCTCAGGAAGATGACCATAGTCGAGCCGCTTTCCGCCATGGTGCGCATGCCCTCGCCCGCGGGCATGGGGGTGCGCCCGGAAAGCCGCGTGATCACGACCGACTGGCTGATTCCCGGCAGCGTGTATTCCTGGCGAAGCGCCGCCGCGGCACCGCAAAAGCTCGACACGCCGGGCACCACCTCGTAGACCACGCCGCGCGCGTCGAGCGCGTCCATCTGCTCCTGGATGGCGCCGTACAGGCACGGGTCGCCCGTGTGCAGGCGCACCACTTCCTCGCCCCGCGCATCCGCCGCGCACATCACGTCGAGCACTTCCTCCAAGGTCATGTGCGCGCTGTCGTAGACGACGCAGGATTCCTTGCACTCGGCGAGCAGCTCGGGGTTCACAAGGCTCCCCGCCCAAACGACCACGTCGGCCGCGCGTAGAAGACGCGCCCCGCGCAGCGTGATAAGGTCGGCGGCGCCCGAACCTGCGCCAACGATATGAATCATCCGAGCCTTCCCTTCCCGTTTCTCATCGCAACCGTTTACGCCGCCATTCGCGCAGCGGGCAAAACACGGCGCCTGCGGCAGCAATCGGCGCAAATACGCAGGCAGGAGGCGCAATGCCGCCCGCGCTGGCTTTGACACGTTCACAAGTGCCCACTATCATAGTAAAAGTTTCGGCAACGAGCATATGACAATCGGATAAAAGGAAATGACCGGCGCGGCGCCTGCACAGCCCGCGCTGGCTTGCGGAGGGAACCAGGTGGGAATCCTGGGCAAGGGACATTACTGTATAGGACGCGCGGGCGAACCGCCTCGCGCCCCAAGCCAGACTGCTTCGCCTTTTCCTCACGGCATCGCCGTGGCGTTAGCTCCTTGTGAACCCCGAGGGGTGCGCTTTTCTTTCGCTTGTGCCGACAAGCAACTGTCGCCGGGGGACCGGCAAACCGAGGAAAGGAAAAAACATGTCCGACCAGATGTCACGCCGCGGCTTCATGGGCGCCGCAGCAACCGGAGCCGTCGCGCTCGCCGGAGTCGCGCTCGCGGGCTGCTCCAACACCTCCGCGAGTTCCGAGAAATCTAGTGAAAAGGAGAAGGCCGCGAAGCCGGTCATCCTCGTCACGAGCTTCGGCACGAGCTACAACGACTCGCGCCACATCACCATCGGCGCCATCGAAGACGCTATCCGCGAGAAGTACTGGCAGGACTACGACATCCGCCGCGCCTTCACCGCGCAGATCATCATCGACAAGCTGAAGAAGCGCGACGGCATCACGATCGACAACATGACCGAGGCGCTTGACCGCTGCGTGGAAGACGGCGTGAAGGAAATCGTCGTGCAGCCGACGCATCTCATGGCTGGCCTGGAATACGCCGACGTGAAAGACGAGCTCGACAAGTACGCCGACAAGTTCGACAAGATCTCGCTCGGCGACCCGCTGCTCACCTCCGACGACGACTACAAAAAGGTGGCCGCAGCCATTAAGGAGAACATGGCGTCCTTCGACGACGGCGAGACGGCGCTGTGCCTCATGGGCCACGGCACCGAAGCCGATTCCAACGCCGACTATGCCAAGATGCAGGAAGTGTTCAAGAACGAGGGTTTGACGCAGTTCTTCGTCGGCACCGTCGAGGCTGAACCGACCTGCGAGGATGTTATCGCCGCCGCGAGCGCCGCAGGCTACAAGAAGGCCGTGCTCGCGCCGTTCATGGTGGTCGCGGGCGACCACGCGAACAACGACATGGCAGACGAGACCGACCCCGACAGCTGGGCTGCGAAGTTCGTGGCCGCCGGCTTCGAAGTGACGTGCCTGCTCCAGGGTCTGGGACAGAACGTCGCGGTCGACGACATCTACGTCTCGCACGTGGACGACGCCATCGCCAAGCTGTAAACTCGCCGCGCACGGGGGCGCCGGTCGCGTCCCCGTGCAACGGGCATGCGCCTTTCCCCGACTGACGACGCATGCCCGTTGCATTCGCATCCCGACCGCCCACCGCACGGCACGGGCGGTCGAAGCGATTGAAAGGAACCCCCTCCATGTTGAAGAAAACCCTCGTCTTCGCCCTGTCGGCGGCGCTTTGCGCATTCTCGCTCGCCGGCTGCGCCGGAAATTCAATCGACAGCGCAAAGGCAAGCGATGCCGATTCCCAGGAAAAGACCGAACAGGCGGCCGATGCGCCCGCGGGCGCAAGCGCTGCCCCCATCACCGCCGACAAGATGGCCGACGGCAC
Source organism: Collinsella sp. AM24-1 (assembly GCF_003470325.1). Classification (NCBI taxonomy): domain Bacteria; kingdom Bacillati; phylum Actinomycetota; class Coriobacteriia; order Coriobacteriales; family Coriobacteriaceae; genus Collinsella; species Collinsella sp. AM24-1. The sequence goes on from NZ_QRHM01000016.1 coordinate 35,079, forward strand.
CTATCCAATCACCGTAGATTCCAGCTCGAACATGTTCAGGATCGTGGACGCCCAGCTCATCGTGGAAAACGGCTCCATGCACTGCGTGATGACGCTTTCCGGCACGGGCTACGGCAAGCTCTTCATGGGCACGGGCGACGAGGCTGCCGCCGCGAGCGAGGCCGACTTCATCCCCTATGTGGAAAACGCGGAAGGCAAGTACACCTACGACGTGCCCGTTGATGCGCTCGACGAGGACACCGCCTGTGCCGCGTGGAGTATTAGAAAAGAGCAGTGGTACGACCGCACACTTGTGTTCGAATCCGCCGGCGTCGATCTGCGCGCCGACGCACTGAAGTAACGCCATGCGGTCGATTCTTCCCAAGGGGGAAAACAGGAAGCTCCACAGCATCGCGGCGCGCGCGATCGCCTGCGTTCTCGTCGCCCTGCTCGCGCTTCCCTTCGCGGGGTGCAGTGCGAGCCCGAACGCGACCGGTGGCACGGCGGGCTCTCAGGAATACACGGTGAGCGTCTCGCTTTCCGGCGGGTCAGGGCGCGCAAGCATCGCCTCACCCACCACAATTGTGAAGGATGGCGACACCTACACCGCGACCATCACCTGGTCGAGTTCGAACTACGACAAGATGACCGTCGACGGCGTGGACTACGCGCCCGTAAACGACGGCGGCAACTCCACGTTCGAGATACCCGTCACGCTCGACGAGGACATCGCCGTGTCGGCCGAGACCGTCGCCATGTCGACGCCGCACACCATCGACTACACGCTCCACTTCGACTCATCCACCATGAAGGAGAAATCGGGCGACGATGCAAGCGGCGGCTCCCCTGCGGGAACGGCTTCAAGCGCCGCGGCCGACTTCCACAACGCCGATTTGGGCTGCGGCTGGGAGCCGACGGGAGCGCTTCAGCTTGAATACGCCGAGCACTTCACTGTCGACGAGTTCGAAGGCGGCCTGCGGCTTATCTGCGTTTCGAACGGGGAGCGCTTCCTCGTGGTGCCGCAAGATGCGAAGGTACCTGATGGGTTAAGCTCCGACATCGCGGTCATAAGGCGCCCCGCCGACAAGGTGTACCTCGTGTCGTCGGCGACGATGTGCCTGGTCGACGCGCTCGATGCGAACGACAATATCTTAATGTCGGGCACGAAAGCCGACGATTGCTCGGTCGCGGGCTTCAAAAGCGCGCTCGGAAGTGGGGCGATCGCCTACGGCGGCAAGTACAGCGCGCCCGACTACGAGCGAATATCGGCCTCGGGCTGCACGCTCGCCATCGAGAACACCATGATCAACCACACGCCCGATGTGAAGGAAAAGCTGCAGAAGCTCGGGCTCGTCGTGCTCACCGAACAGTCGTCGAGCGAGCCCAAAGCACTCGGGCGCGTCGAGTGGATTAAGCTTTTCGGCGTCCTGTTCGACAAGGAAGACGAGGCCACGCACCTGTTCAACGAGCAGAAGGCCCGCGTCGAGCAAACGTCGGGGCTCGCGTCGTCAGGTAAAACCGTGGCGTATTTCTACATTAACTCGAACGGGGCCGCCGTCACGCGGCGGGCGGGCGACTACGTGGCGCAGATGATCGAGCTTGCAGGCGGCAGCTACGCGCTCGATGACGCGCAGACGGCGTCGACGTCAGGTTCGTCAGTAACGCTCGAAATGGAGCGCTTCTACGCGACAGCGAAGGATGCCGACATCATCGTCTACAACGGCACCATCGACGAATCGGTTGCCACCTTGAACGACTTCGTAGGCAAAAACGCGCTATTGTCGCAGTTCAAAGCCGTGAAGAACGGCAACGTCTGGGTCACAAGCGCCGACATGTACCAGCAGATGACTTCTACCGCCGACATTATCGACGAGCTGCACGGGGCGTTCACCGGCGATGACACGAGCGACTTCCATTATCTGAGGAAGCTCGGCTAGCACCATGAGAAGCCGACTTTCCATGGCATACGACGAATCGGGGCGCGCCGCGCGGTGTCGCGTCGTGACGGCGCTGCTCGCTGTTGCCCTCATCGTGCTCATCGGGACCAACCTGTGCATCGGGAGCGTGCTCGTGCCCGCAGACCACATCCCCGGCATCCTTTCGGGCGGCGCGGCCAATTCCATGGAAAGCCAGGTCATCTGGGAGATTCGACTGCCGCGCGTACTTTCAGCCGTGCTTCTCGGCGGGGCACTTTCGCTCTCCGGGTTCCTGCTGCAGACGTTTTTCAACAACCCCATCGCCGACCCGTTCATCTTGGGCGTCTCCTCGGGCGCAAAGTTCGTCGTCGCGCTTACGATGATCGTACTTCTGGGCGCAAACCAGGCCATGTCCTCGCCGGCCATGGTGGCCGCAGCGTTTCTGGGCTCGCTTATCACCATCGGTTTCGTGCTCCTCATTGCACGGCGCATAAGTTCCATGGCCATGCTCATCGTGGCGGGCGTCATGGTGGGATACATCTGCTCGGCGGCGACGAACTTCCTCATCGCCTTCGCAGACGACCAGTCCATCGTGAACCTGCACAACTGGTCTTTGGGTAGCTTCTCGGGTTCGAGCTGGGACGACGTCGCGGTCATCACGGCCGTGGTGATCACCGTAAGCGCATGCGTATTCGCGATATCGAAGCCCCTTTCCGCCTTCCAGCTGGGAGAAGCCTACGCGAAAAGCGTCGGCGTGAACGTCGCACGCTTCCGCGTGGCGCTCGTCCTTCTAGCGAGCATGCTCTCCGCCTGCGTGACCGCGTTCGCTGGTCCGGTGTCGTTCGTAGGCATTGCGGTTCCGCATCTCGTGAAGTCGGTGCTAAAGTCGTCGAAGCCCATCCGCGTGATTCCTGCGTGCTTCTTGGGAGGCGCCATCTTCTGCGCGGGCTGCGATTTGATCGCGCGCACACTGTTCTCTCCTGTCGAACTTTCCATCAGCGCTGTCACCGCCATCTTCGGCGCGCCGGTGGTTATCGCGCTCATGTTGAAGAAGCGGGTGAGGTAGATGGGAGAATTCGCGCCGCGGCCCAAAACGCTCGGAGGGGACATTCCATGCTTAGACAGTCCTGAGCTCGCACGAAAGCGCCAGAAGGCACTTTCGGCTCGTGCGGAACTGCGCGAGGAACGCCTCCTCCGAGCGGAGCCGAACCTCGAAACTCCGGTCGAAACGCAGGCTGACGGAGCGCCGCTTTTCCGCATAAGCGACCTGTCGGCGGGCTACGACAAGAAGGTCGTAGTCGAAGGCGTCGATCTGGAGGTTCGCCCGGGCGATGTCGTGGCGCTCATCGGGCCGAACGGCTCGGGCAAGTCGACCATCTTGAAAACCATCACACGCCATCTGGCACCGCTTGCCGGCGCGGTCGAGCTCGACGGGCGGGAGATTTCCCGATGGAAGACGGCGGAGTTCGCAAGGAACCTTGCCGTTATGCTGACAGATCGCCCCCGGACCGAGCTCCTCACCTGCCGCGATATCGTAGAGGCGGGAAGACATCCCTACACCGGGCGAATGGGCGCACTCTCGCCTAACGACCATAGTCGGGTCGACGAGGCCATGAAAACCGCACATATGGAAGAGCTCGCCGAGTGCGACTTCATGCAGATAAGCGACGGGCAACGCCAGCGCGTCATGCTCGCACGCGCCATCGCACAGGATCCGCGTGTGCTCGTGCTCGACGAGCCCACGTCGTATCTCGATATCCGCTACCAGATCGACCTGCTGCGAATACTTCGCCACCTTGCGAAATCGCGGAATGTGGCTGTCATCATGTCCATCCACGAACTCGAGCTCGCGCAGAAAAGCGCCGACAAGGTGATTTGCGTGAAGGACGGCCGGGTCTTCCGCGCCGGCGCACCCGAGGACATATTCACGCGCGAGACGATTGGCGAGCTCTACGGCCTTCAACATGGCACCTTCAACGAGCGCTTCGGCAGCGTGGAAATTGGACGCCCGCACGGCGATGCGCACACGTTCGTCATCGCCGGCGCAGGTACGGGGTCGGCTGTGTTTCGCCAGCTCATCCGGCAGGGCAAGGCGTTCTACGCGGGCGTTCTGCACGAAGGGGACATCGACTGCGAGCTTGCGCGCGACCTAGCGGCGGAATGCGTGGCCGAGCGCGCCTTCGAGCCGATCGGGGATAAAACCATAGCCCGCGCCAAAGAGCTCCTCGTCCACTGCGCGCGTCTTATCGTGTGCCCCGCCGCCTTCGGCACCATAAACGCCCGCAACGTAGAGCTCGTCGAGTTCGCACGATCGCATGGTATCGAGGTCATGCAAGCGTGCGAAGGCGCATCGGAGGATTCCCAATTGGAGTGGGAAGGATAAACTGGACTTTCTTTTAAGGATCCTCAGGCTACAGCTCCTACGCGGCGAGGTCTACAAGGCGCCGGAGAACTTCATGAACAGGAATTTCCACGCCGACGAGCCCAATTAGGCCTAATCCAAGCGAGATTCCAGACTCGACAGGCCATTGAGAGTCAGGTCGTTGGCGACCTCAGAGACGCGCTCAATAGGAACCGAGCCGTCAGACAGCGCCCACGTGCGATAGATACCGATAATGCCTGACAGCAAAAACGCCAGATAGTAGTCGAACATCTCATCCTTAAGGCCTTGGGGCAGCAGATTGCGCTCGGCAATCTCGTGCTCGAGCGGTGCACGAAGACGAGCCATAAAATCATCGAGCGGAATGTTCTCGATCAGCTGACGATTGAGCACCAGGTTGTTGCATAACGCCTCGTTAACGGTTTTAAAGAAGGTCGCCGCCGCTCCCAGGGCGCGCTCGTTGGTGTCACCGTCCATTGAAGCAAGCGTTTTCTCGACCGAGTCGACAATCATCTCCACCACATCGACGGCAATGGCATCGAGCAGGCCGTCGACCGTACCAAAGTGAACGTAAAAGGTCTTGCGGTCGACATTGGCCTCGCGCGCGATGGCACTCACCGTAATGTCTGCCAGCGGCTTTTCCATGAGCAGGCGCTCGAAAGCGGAAAGGATGGCATTGCGGCTGCGAACGATGCGGCGATCAATACGCGGTTTGCTGGTGGCCATGGGCGTGTCCCTTCGATATGCGGGCATTCATCAACAGATGAGAGATAATCTACGTAAGAGGATTATCCCCCATCCGGCACAAAAAAGCCCGGCAATATGAAGAACGCACGACTGCCCTACTGCGACTTAGGGTGCTTCTTCTTATTGAGTGCCGACGGAGATACGCGAATACCGTCGCCTGTCTGGCGCACATAGGCTTTATGAGCCGGCTTAGCGGTCCCAGAAGCCTTCTGAGCGTGCTTCTTGGGATCAACGGTAACAGCATTCGTGGGGTGCGGCTTAGTGGGCGCAGAGGGCGTCTGAGGCGTGCGGCCGAGTTTGCGCATCACGCGATCCCAGCGCGCATGGATGCTCTCGTTGTGGGCGCTCTTAAGGCCCAACAGGGGCGCAGCCAAAATGGTCGGCGCAATAAACGTAATGAGGCGCCACAGCAGATAGCCGGCGGTCGAAGCCGACCCAAAGAAATGACCCAAGAACAATGCAAAGCCGCCCTCAGCGCCACCAGTTCCACCGGGCAAGGGGACCGCAGAGCTCAACAGCTGGACAAAGGCGCTCGCGGCCATGACCGAGAAAAAGTCGACCTCGTGGTGGCCAAAGGCAAGCATCAGGAAATACGGCACGAGGTAGAAAAACGCGAGCTGCATCATGGTGATGACCACCGTGAGCAGCATGGACGAAAAGTGGCCGGCTGAAAGCTTGAACTTCTCGGAGAAAGAGTAGATTTCGCCGTCGACAAACGTACGCCAGCCCTCAATCTTGGTGGCCGAGACGCCCATTCGCTCGAGCCAATTGATAATGCAGTGCGCGACGCGCGTGACGGTCTTAGGCATGAGCGCGACGGCAAAGATGCCAAGCAGAATGCAGCAGTGACCGCCAAAGCTAAAGACGCACAGCAGCGTCATGTCGCCATAGCGCTCGGCGAAAAACGGCATTCGGGCAAGCAGCAGAATGGCGCCCCAGGCAACGAGGCCAAACTGATACACGATAAAGCGCGTGAACTGCGTGGCACCGGCCTCGCCGACATTTTGGCCTGCCTTGGTCAGGCGGTAAATCTGGGCGGGCGTAGAGCCCATCATCATGGGCGTCAGGTTGCCAAAGAAGATACCGCTCGCCTCGACCGAGATCAGGTCGCGAATGCCGACGGGCGAATAAGGGTCGAGCCAAACGGCGATCGCATAGGCCACAATGCCAAAGAACAGATACATGAACATGCAAAGACACGCGATAACGAGCCATGGCGCCTGGACGCTCGACATAGCGGCCCAGAACTGCCCCATCTGCCCGGTTACCACCAGATAGACGATATAACCCACCAGCACGACGCCGATAAAGATGGCGCCGCGGCGTGCGCTCTTATTGTCATCTCCGCCCGAGGCCTCAACCTCGACCTGGGGCTTAGACGTATGCTGAGAGGACTCCGTCATGAGACTCCTTCTGACCGTCCAAATATCTTGGTTATTGTACCCGTAAGGGCCATAGGCAGAACGCAAAGCTCTGGTTCAAACGGGAATTGCAGACGGTTGTTTGAAAATAAAAAACCCGGCCTTCCATGGGAAGACCGGGTATCAGATGCGTGGTAGCCCGTACCAGATTCGAACTGGTGATCTCCGCCTTGAGAGGGCGGCGTCCTAAACCGCTAGACGAACGGGCCACATGACATCTGCACTGCCGTGCTGCGAGGAAATATATTACGGGACAAAAAACATCAGCGCAAGAAGAAATTCCAAATTGCCGAAAAAATTGTCGGCAGGTTATGGAACGCGCAGGTCAACTGGTTAGCTAGTTCAAGTTGAGATGAGCCAGGAGGGCTTCGCGGTTGTTGGGGATGTTGTCCTCGATCACGGCGTCGAGGGCAGCGTTGAGAAGCTGCCCCAGCTCCGGCCCCGGCTTGACGCCGGCGCGGATCAGATCGCCACCATTGATGGCAAGCATCTTGAGTGTATAGGGCTCCCCCGCCTGCAGCAGATCGTGGGCGAGCGTACGCATCTCCTCGATCGTCTCGACGTAATAGAAGCACGAGGGCGCCTTGCCGAGCGTGTCGGCACGCTTAAGGTCCATGAGCTCGTCCATCAGACGCGGCGTATCGACACCCTCGCCCGAAAGCGCGCGCATCATATTGAGCAGGCAGGAGCGCTCGGGGCGCAGCGGCTTGTCATGGTATTTGATCAGCAGGCACACATCGCGCACCAAATCGTGCGAGAGCGCCAGGCGATCCATGATGACACGCGCCTTCTTGGCGCCGAGCTCGGGATGACCGTAGAAGTGGCCGCTGCCGTCGTGATCGACCGTAAAGCACTCGGGTTTGGAAACGTCGTGCAAAAACGCCGCCCACATTAGGCTCATTGAGGGTGTAAAGCCGTCGCACAGCGCCAACTCCCCCGCCACCGTCAGCACGCGGGCGATATGCTCGTAGACGTTAAACGCATGATAGACGCTGCGTTGATCAAACCCGCGAGCGGACGCGAGCTCGGGCACCGCGGCGCAAACAAGCTCGGGGTAGCGCAGCATCGCGTCTCCCCCATGGCCGGTCGAAAGGATACCCTCGAGCTCAATGCCCACGCGCTCGCGCGCCACAGCATCGAGCAGCGGCGCGCACTCGGCAAGCGCCTGTTTAGTCTTAGGCTCGATCATAAAATCCAGACGGCAGGCAAAACGCACCGCGCGCAGCATGCGAAGCGCGTCCTCGTTAAAACGACGCTTGGGATCTCCAACGGCGCGGATGAGCTTGCGGTCTAGGTCGCCCTGACCATCGTAGCGGTCGACAAGACCACGCTCGGGATGCCAGGCCATAGCGTTAACGGTAAAGTCACGACGCGCCAGATCGTCCTCAAGCGACGCCGCACGCTCCACACTCTGGGGATGGCGGCCGTCGGTGTAAAAGCCGTCTAGGCGGTAGGTGGTGACCTCAATGCGCTCATCATCGCAAATAGCCGTGATGCCGCCAAATTTTATGCCCGACTCAACCACGGCAATATCAGCCGCTTCGAGCGCCTCTTTGGACTCCTGCCACAGGCCGCTGCAGCACATGTCAACATCGTGGCTGGGGCGTCCCATCAGGGCATCACGTACCCAACCGCCCACGTACCAAGCCTCAAGACCTGCTGCCTCAAGCGCACGCAGGACACGGATAGAGGCATCGGTCGGCTGCGTACCGTTGAGCGAAACATTGCACATGCCTATGGCCTCCTGCGACTATCAAATTGGCTATCGATTGCGTCTGCAAGAAGTCTAGCAAGAAACAGCCTCCACTGCACACGCAAGTCCGATAAACAAAAACGCATCCGTCCTGGTCTAAGACGGATGCGAAATAATTGAACTATTCAGGCAAGGTGCCGGAACTAGCAAACCTGACGGATTGCAATACCCTTCTGATACTCATCGACCTTGGCAAAATCGCCCAGACCCGGGCACTCGACCACGTTGGCGCCGGTGGCCATCGAGAGGCGCAGGGCATCCTCGACGCGCTCGGGGGCGTCGTGCCACACGGACAGGAAGGCGGCCAGCGAGGAGTCGCCCGCGCAGACGGTCGACAGCAGCTTGACGTCGAAGGTGCGGTTGGCAAACCAGATGTGCTCGCCGTTGGAGAAGTACGCGCCGTCGCCGCCGAGCGTCAGCAGTACATTCTTAGCGCCCTTGGCGTGCAGCTCGGCCATGGCGCCCTTGACGGACTCGTCGTCGCCACCGCTCACCTTAATGCCAAAGATGTCGAGCAGCTCGTCGTCGTTAGGCTTAATGAGCAACGGCTCCATAGCAATGAGGTCGGCCAGCTGATGGCTCGAGATATCGAGCACGAACTCGGCGCCCTTCGCCTTCACGCGACGCAGGACCTCTGCCAGGAAGCTCTCGGAGGTGTTGGGGGGCAGCGAGCCGCTGATAACCAGGCAGGTCATGTCATCGAGCGAATCGATAAGCTCAAACATCTCCTGCTCGTTGGCTTCGTTGATGGCGGCACCGGCGTTGACCATGTTGTACTCGGTGTCGGGACCGGCGTTGAGGAACACGTTAACACGCGTGATGCCGTCAGTCCACACGGGCTTGACGGGCACGCCCAGGGCCTCGGCGCCCTTAACGATATACTCACCCGAGAAGCCGGCGAAGAAGCCCAGGATCGTGGTGTCGACGCCGTAGTGGTCGAGCGTAAACGAAACGTTGAGACCCTTGCCGTTGGGGGTGTAGACAGCGTTACGGGTGCGGGTAACGGTGTTGGCGGACAAGCCATCGCAGGAGATGTTGTAGTCAATAGCGGGATTTGCAGTAAGCGTGTAAATCATGAATGTTCCTTTCACGAAGCAACGTGTTAATGAAAGTATATTCCACGCTTCGGCAAAAGGCTACAACAACTCGGTGAACGGTGTGGAACGCGTGAAGCGCGGCTCCGAGGTTCGAGTGGGACAAAAAACGGCGCCCCGGTCGAAACCGGGACGCCGTATGCGCACGAGTTTGTCGTGTTTCGCTTACTTGCGATCGAGCTTGCGAACGGCAACGCGCTTGCTGTACTCGTCGACGTGACCAAAGTCGCCGATGCCGACGGACTCAGCAACGTTGGCGCCGGTGGCCATAGCGAGCTTCATGGCCTCCTCGACGTTGTCGCGATCCCTGTACCACTTGTGCAGGAACGCAGCGAGGGTGCAGTCGCCGGCGCAGACGGAAGAGACAAGCTTGATGTTGAACTCACGCTTGGCATACCAGATGTCCTCGCCGTTGGAGAAGTAAGCGTCACCGCGGCTACCACGGGTGAGCAGCACGTTCTGGACGCCGGCCTCGTGAGCCAGCTTCATGGCAACGCGGACCTCGTCGTCGGTGTCGACCGGCACGCCGAAGATAGCCTTCATCTCGTGATGGTTCGGCTTAATGAGCAGCGGCTTCTTGTGAGCGAGCTCCTTGAGCTTGTCGGAGGACAGGTCCAGGACGACGTCGGCGCCACGGGCCTGAGCGTGCTCCATGACCTGAGCCAGGAAGTCGGGCGTAGCTTTGGGAGGCACGGAGCCGGAGACGATCAGGCACTCAAGGTCGCCCGCGGTGTCCAGGATGTTGTAGAGCTCCTCCTGATGCTGCGGCGTGATCGGAGCACCGGGGTTCAGGATGCCGTACTCGTGCTGGCCATCGTTGACGTAGGTGTTGATGCGCGTGATACCGTCGGTCCAGACCGGGCGGCACAAGCAGCCCAGGTTCATGACCTCCTCGACGATAAACTTGCCCGTAAAGCCAGCGAAGAAGCCGAGCGCGACGGTGTCGACGCCCATCTTCTTAAAGGCGAAGGACACGTCGAGGCCCTTGCCGTTAGCCGTGTAGCTGGCCGAACCGGTGCGGACGTTCTCGTCGGGCTCGAGCGGAGAGCTCGAAACCGTCATGTCGACAGCCGGGTTAGCGGTTAGCGTGTAGAACATTTACAGTACCCCCTGTATATGTGAGGGCCGCGTGGCCGGCCCATTCCAACCACGCGGTTACCTCTGATACCAAATTAGCGAGCTGCGGACTCGAGCAGTGCCTTGACCTCGGCGGCGGTGTTGCAGGCGAGCGCCTTCTCGGCGAGCTCGTCGCACTCGGCCTTGGTCCACTGGCTGATGGTCTTGCGGGCGCGTAGGATCGACGGAGCGCTCATCGAGAACTCCTCCAGGCCCCAGCTGATCAGCAGCGGCTCGAGCAGCGGATCGGCAGCGGCCTCGCCGCACATACCGACCATGATGCCGGCCTTAACGCCGCTCTCGATGATGTTCTTGAGCGAGCGGAGCACGGCGGGATAGTACACCTGGTACAGGTTAGAGATGGTGTCGTTGCCACGGTCGGCGCACATGGTGTAGCCGATTAGGTCGTTGGTGCCGATAGAGAAGAAGTCGGCGACCTCGGCCAGACGGTCTGCGAGCAGCGAAGCGGCGGGCGTCTCGACCATAATGCCGACCTCGATGTTCTCGTTGAACTTGCGACCCTCTTCGGTCAGCTCGGCCTTGCACTGCTCGACGAGCTCCTTGACAGCCAAGACCTCCTCGACGCAGGTGACGAGCGGGATCATGATCTTGACGTCACCGAAGGCGCTAGCGCGCAGCAGAGCGCGGAGCTGTACCTTGTACTGGTCGGGATTGGCCAGGCAATAACGCACGGCGCGGAAGCCCATGAAGGGGTTATCTTCCTTGACCATGTGCAGATACGGAATCTCCTTGTCGCCGCCCACATCGAGCGTGCGGATGATGACCGGAGCACCCTTGAGCGCGCTGGCGACCTTACGGTAGGCGTTGAACTGCTCCTCCTCAGAAGGAAGCTCAGCAGAGTCCATGAACAGGAACTCGGAGCGGAACAGACCGATGGCCTCGGCGTCGTGATCGAGCGCGTTGGGCACGTCATCGGGGTTACCGATGTTGCAGGCGATGATCTTCTTGATGCCATCGGCAGTCACAGACGGCTTGCCACGGAAGGCCTCGAGGGCTGCCTTCTCGGCAGCGAAAGCCTCGGCCTTGGCGGTGTAGGCTGCGAGCGTCTCCTCGTCGGGATCGGCCTCAACGATACCCTTGCCGCCGTCGACGACAACGGTCATACCGTTGCGCAGCGCGGTGCAGCTGTTGGAAACCGAAAGGACAGCCGGGATCTCGAGGGCGCGCGCAATGATCGCGGAGTGCGACGTGCGGCCACCGGTCTCGGTAACGATACCGGCAACGTGGGCCTTATCGATCGTGGCGGTCATGGACGGCGTGAGGTCGTGCACGACAACGACGGTGTTCTCGGGCAGGACGGAGAGGTCGACGACCTCCTTGCCCAGCAGCTCGGCCAGAATACCGGTGCGGATGTCGGCGATGTCGGCCGCGCGCAGACGGAACATCTCGTCGTCCATGGACAGGAACATGTTCTCGAACATGGTCGAGGTGTCCATGAGCGCCTGCTCGGCGCAGGTACCGCCGTCAATGGCGGCGTTGATGGCGTCGGTCATGCCCGGGTCCTGAGCCAGGACAATGTGTCCGCTCATGATCTCGGCCTCGGCCTCGCCCACCGTCTCCTTCATGTGGTCGGCCTGAGCCTGGGTCTTCTCGCAGAAGACCGAAAGAGCGGACTGATAGCGCTCCTTCTCTGCTGCCGAATCAGCAACCTCGTGCGGCTCAAACGTCAAGTCGGGATCGACGGCGACCATGACGGTGCCGATACCGATGCCCTCGGAAGCGTTGACTCCCTGATACATTCCCATTCCTCTCTCCGTGTCATGTGATAAAGCGTTTTGCCATATCCATGACAAAAGAGCGCAGCTACCTTACAACAGGTCACTGCGCCCCCAAATATGAACTTAGTTGTTCAACATGCGACCCGTTTGAGTTCTACTCGCCAAGACCGCTCTTGATGAGCTCGATGGCAGCAGCCAGAGCCTCGGCCTCATCGGCGCCGTCGCACTTGACCTCGACCTCGGTACCGCAGGGGATACCAGCAGCCATGAGGGCCATCGGGGACTTGCCGTTGACCTCCTTCTCGGGGGTGACGACCGTCACGTCGCAGGCGTACTTGCCCATGGTGGAGGCGAAGAGGCCAGCCGGACGCATGTGAAGACCCTGCGGATTGACGAGGGTAGCCTTCTCAGAAACCATAATTGACTCCTTTTTGTGTTTAACCCCTGTCATGCATGCGGCAGGAGTCAGATTCACGACGTTGTTTATATTAACTCACATCAAACGGTTTTTCATTGTGTTTCGCACGAATTGTTGGACAGTTGTCTGTTCTGTCCGCTTGCTCGCCCCGGACCCCGCGCGCGGGGGCCATGAGATTTCCTGCTCTACAGTCCTGCTCGCACGAAGAGCACATTAAGTGCTCTTCGGCTCGTGCG